>JAQBTY010000138.1 GCA_027624735.1 Pseudomonadota bacterium
CCAAGTGGTCTGGTTTTGCTCCGCCCAAGTGGTCTAATTTTACTCCGCCGTTGACAGGGACTTGGTATAATTCGGATTCAAACAAATCGCGTTGGCCCTTTCACCCAATCTGGAAAGATTTGCTAAAGCAGATTAGCGCATTGCCGCAAACCGGATTGGTTCAGGAAATCGATCCGCAAAAGCCTTTGTCGTGGCGGCTCTATCAGCAAAGCAAATCGCTTTATGGCATGCTCAAAGGGATGGGCGTCCTTTTGCATGCTTCTGGAAAAGTGCCGGATGAATTCACATTGGATGACGTAATCGTCGCCATGCGACCACAGCTAAAGCTCCACCACAGGGAGCCTAAGTGGGAACACGATACGGATAAACGGATAAAGGCTTATCGCCTGGGGCAATGGTAAGGAATGTTTTCGATCAGATGGAAAAGGCGATTTCATACCTATCCACCTTTAAGTATTGCATTGTTCGGCGGACACTATGCGACCGACGATTGGGCGGACGATGTACCAATTACCGACGATGAAATGGATGTCCTGCAAAGCCATTTCCTCGAATTGCTGCCCGAATTAAATGAATTGGAAATTTGATAGTACAGAAAAATGAGGTGCCAAGATGGCCCTGTCAGTGGGTTTCCCAATATGGGGGTGTTTTGAGTACGTGACTGAGCCCCGTGTTGGGGGGACAATACGGCGAATAGACCTCTAATCCTTCCATAGGAACAGGTGCGATGAGCACATCGAACTGGGGCAAAGACAGGAAAGAAAACGGTGGTCTTAAGGCCGCTATATACGTCCGGGTGTCGACGCCAAGGCAGGCTGAAAAAGAGCTTTCCATAACCGACCAGCGCAATCAGGCGCACGCCTATTGCGAACGCAAAGGTTGGCACGTTGTTGCTTCATACGAGGATGCAGGCCTGTCCGGAACCGATGAAAATAGGCCTCAGCTCCAAAAGCTCATGGATGATGCAGCGCGGCCGGAAAAGCCTTTCGATGTTGTCATTGTTCATAGCTTTTCGCGGTTCTTTCGGGACGCTTACCAGTTCGAATTTCATCGCCGAAACCTCGTAAAGCATGATGTAAATCTCGCCTCGATATCGCAGGAAACCGGCGACGATCCAATGGGCGATATGGTTCGCCAGGTGCTTAACGTATTCGATGAATACCAAAGCAAAGAGAATGCAAAGCACGTCCGTAGGGCAATGATTGAGAACGCGAAACAGGGCTTCTGGAACGGTGGTCCGCCTCCTTATGGATATAGAACGACAGTGGCCGAGACACGGGGCATCACGGAAAAGAAAGTTCTGGAAATTGAACCCGCAGAAGCGACAATTGTTCGACTAGTCTTTGAGCTTTGCGGCAAAAACCGTGGCGTGCGGGCAATAGCCGCTGAATTGAACAAAAGCGGATTGCGCAATCGCAATGGCAAGAATTTTGCCTCAACGCGCGTGCATGAATTTCTGACGCAAACCGCCTATGCGGGGCGGTTCTACTTCAACCGCACTGATACGAGAAACAAGAGGCCGCGTGATCCGAGTGAATGGGTCGAAATCAAAACACCAATCATTATAGAGCCCGATACCTTTGATCGTGTTCAACGGAAGCTCGAAGCTCGAAGGCCGACGAACACACCACCACGCATAGTTAATGGACCGACCCTTCTCACGGGCATTCTTAAATGCGGGACCTGTGGTGGCGGCATGACGCTACGCACCGGCAAGGGTGGTAGGTACCGCTATTATGTATGCAATCGATCCGCGACCGAAGGAAAGACCGCCTGCCCTGGGCGCAGCGTTCGTATGGACAAGCTCGATAAATTGGTTATCGAGCAATTGGAAAGTCGAATTTTATCGCCGGATCGGCTTTCAGAAATGCTGGCCCAACTCATTGAACGCAACAGCAAACAGAGCGACCAGAAAGCATCTGAGGTAAAGGCGCTTCGAAAAGAGTTTAGGGTAACAGAAGAAAAAATTGGTCGCTTGTATGACGCATTAGCCAGTGGGACGGTCGAACACACTGAAAGCTTCCGCCAGTCCGTTTCAAAATTTGAAGGGATGCGGGAAGACCTTCTGCGTCGTATTGCATCGGTCGAGCGACATCGTAATGTTCCGGTTGATCTTCTCACCCCGGAAAATGTGAAGCGCTTCGGGAAAGCTCTCGGACGCCAGCTTCGGAATCCCGACAGCACTCTGCGGAAGACTTACACAAGGCAGTTCATCGACCGGATTGAGGCCAGGGATCGCGAAATCCGCATTTACGGGCCAAAGCACGCCCTGGCCGCCGGTGTTGCCTATGGTCTGGACCGGGCCATAGAAGAGGTGCCCGTTTCTGTGCGGGAATGGTGGGCCCGGCAGGACTCGAACCTGCAACCAGACCGTTATGAGCGGCCGGCTCTAACCAGTTGAGCTACGGGCCCCGCAGCGAGTGCAGGAGCTATCATATTATCGGGCCGCGTGGAAGCGCTGGAATGGTATCATTGAGGGATGGCGCGCGCCTAGCCGCCTTGCGCGGCCAACCTGGCTTTTTCCGCCAGCGCGCGGCGATCGATCTTGTTGGTGCCGGCGAGCGGCAGGGCGTCGAGGAATAAGACCCGCCTTGGATGATGCGACGGCGGCAGGTGTTCAAGCGTGTACGCCTTGACCATCTCTTCCGAAAGGCCGGCGCCGGGCTTCGGGACGACAAAGGCGTAGGGTACCTGATCCTTCAGCGAATGGGGCGCCGCCACGACGATGGCCTGGTAAATGCCGGGGTGGCGCTCGAGGACGGATTCGACCTCGCCCGGATAGATATTGTTGCCGCCCGACAGGAACATGTCGTCGACCCGGCCGACGAAAAAATACCAGCCTTCCCGGTCACGGCGCAGAATGTCGCCGGTGTCGAACCAGCCATCCTTGAGCCGCCGCGCGGTTTCGTCGGGCATGTTGTGATAGCCGAGCATCATGCCCGGCGTCCGCACCATCAGCACGCCCTGGTCCGGCGTCGCGCCGTCCCGGAGGATTATCTCGGTATCGGGCAGCGCCCAGCCGATGGAATTGCGCGGCGCCTTGAGGCCGTCGGGGTGGGGGCCGAACATGACCGGGCTGCTTTCGGTGATGCCGAAGCTCAGGCGCACTTCGGCCTGGGGAAAGGCCTCGGTCAGCGCATCATAGAGCGCATCCGAGGTCGGCGCCGATCCCAGCGTCAGCAACCCGACCGAGGACAGGTCGGAGGCGGACAATAGTGCCTGTTCCCGCAGCATCAGGGCGTACATGGTGGGAACGCCTGAGAGCGCCTTCACCCGGTAACGCGCCGCGGCGCGAATATAAAGACCCGCGTCGAATTTTGGCAGCATCACGATGGTCGCCCCCGCGCAGAGGCCCGACTTGATGATGTTCATGGCGTTCTTGTGATAGAGGGGGGCCGCGATCAGAAGGCTGTGGCCGGGCTGGATCCTGCGGTTCTCGGCAAGCGAGCGGCTGACCCAGATATGGGCCTTGTGCGATAGCAGCACACCCTTTGGCCGCCCGGTCGAGCCCGAGGTGTAGACCTGGAAAGCGACATCGCTATCCGCCGGCTCATGGGGTGTAAACGGGCCGGGATCGAGAAAGGCGGCATAGTCTTCTGTGTCGAAATCGACCACCGGGATATCGGCAGGACACAGGAGGCGCTCGGCTGCGGCGGTAAACATCAGCTTTACCCCCGCGTCATGGGCGATGTCGGCCACCGAGGCGGCCGGCAGCTTGATGTTGATGGGAACCGGAACTATGCCGGCTCGCATGGCGCCGAACATCACCGCGATATATTCATGACGGTTGAGCCCGAGGATGCCGATCCGGTCGCCGACGCCCAGATTTTTCGCGATCAACGCGCGGGCGACGCCATTGCAGGCATCGTCGAGCGCTCCATAGGTGATTTCGGCCGGCGCGTCTTCGTCGGAGAGATCGATGATCGCGGCGCGCGATGCTTCAGCGTGGGGTGCGAAGATAGCGCCCAGATTGCCGCCTGGCTCGGTTCTATTGGTCATGGCGAAAAATCTACCACTTTTCGCTATTTATCAAATGGTCTTGGTGAAACGTGCCGCCGCCGGGCGGCGCCATCACGGAGATCGGATGAAATATTTTGTTAACCATTTGATTTACAAAGATTTTGTCTGCATTCCCGGCGAGATTGTTAAAGGATGATTTACGGCTGTCGCGTACCTTATGTCCCGTGCCTGGGGAGAAGCACCGGCAAGACAACCGCAGGCGCCGCTGCGCCTGGACGGAGGCGATCGAATGTCCATCGGAGCAAGTATTTCGGGCCCGGCTGATGCCGGGTGGCTGAGAAACGCCCGTTTCGACCTCAACTTCATTGTCGGCACGACGGTGGTGGCGCTCGCGACAGCATGGGTGGTCGTCAGGGACCCGGCCTTGTTCATGCCGGTTCTTATGCTCGATCTCTTGCTGCTGGGTCAGCATCACGTTGTATCGACATGGACCCGGCTCTGTTTCAGCAAGGCCGATCTGGCGCAGCATCGTTTTCTGGTTTTCTTTCTGCCGTTTATCGTGCTTGGGGGTGTGGTTGGCGCGGGGTTTGGCGCTGGCTGGTGGATTCTCGGGTCGGTATATTTCTACTGGCAATGGTTTCACTATACCCGGCAGAGCTGGGGCATCAGCCAATTCTACCGCCGCAAGGCCGGCGGCCGCGCCGACGAAAACGAATGGGCGACGAAGCTCGCCTTTTATCTGCCTCCTCTGTGGGGCATTTTGCACCGGTCCTGGCAGGCGCCGACGTCATTTCTCGGCCTCGATTTCAAGGTTCTGCCGGTGCCGGAACTGGCGGTGGACATCGCCGGTATCGCGGCCGTCGCCGCGCTTTCCTGGTGGGCGGTGTTACGGATCAATGCCTGGCGGCGCGGAGATTTCGCGCTTGCCCATACCCTTTACATGGCGAGCCATCAGATCGTCTTCTTTACCGGCTATTTGTTGATCGAGGATGTGACGTACGGATGGCTGGCCATCAACATCTGGCACAATGCGCAGTACATCATTTTTGTCTGGCTGCAGAACAACAATCGGTTCAAGGCCGGAATCGACCCGGTGGCGCGGTCGCTGTCCACATTATGCCAGTCCGACAAGATGCTCCGATATATTGGAGTATGCCTTGCGATCTCGACATTGCTTTACATTGGCATCAAGGTTGCGTCGGGGGGTGATCGGCGACATTGGCGTACCCCTGCTAATTCTGATTTATCAGACCATCAATTTTCACCATTATATTGTCGATGGGGTGATCTGGCGGTCAAAGAAAAGCAATAACGCGGCTCAGCGGTGGCGCCTGACGGGCAGCGTGGATAAGTGACGAGGCCATGACCGCCGAAACGACCCTGCACCGTCTTTCAGCGGTTTTCCTCGCCATCCTGGCGATGATGATGGTGTGGCAGTTCCATGACCAGAACTGGTGGGCGCCCGATGACGGCGCCTATGCTCACATCGCCGAAAGGCTGCTCAAGGGCGAGGTGTTGAACGGCACCATCTACGATATTCATTTCGGACTGATCCATTTTATCCACGCGGCCTCCTTCAAGATATTCGGCACCTCAATCGTCGGGCTGCGCTATCCTCTGGCCCTGCTTACGGTCCTTCAGTGCCTGATCGTTTTCTGGCTGTTCAGGGATGGCGACTGGTTGACGGCGCTGGCCGGCGGCATTGCCATGGCGGCGCTGACCTTCGTGCAGTTTCTCAACCCCACCGCCAACTGGTATGCCTTGTTCGCGACGGTCTGTCTGATCGCGGCGGCAGCCTGGATACCGCGGGAGTCGGTCTTTCGGTATGGCGTCCTCGGCGGTCTGGCGATGATCGTCATCATGTTCCGGCAATTGACCGGGGGTCTGGTCGCCATCGGACTGGTCACCTATCTGCTTTGTGAAGCCAATGGTCGGTCGACGTTCAGCCGGCCGATTCTCGGGCGCGCGGTTCTGGCGCTCTGCGCCCTGTTGCTCGGATTCTATCTGTTCAGGACGGCGAGCCCCCTGTCGATTCTACTGTTCGGGATCTGGCCGGTCGCGTTAATCGCCGCCGGCTGGTTCAACTGCGTCATGTCTAACCGGGCTGTCGCCCGAATGTTGGCGCAATTGATTTTCGGCGCCGCCGTCGCGATCGCGCCCCTGCTGCTTTATCATTGCTATCACGGCAGCCTGCTTACCTGGTTTGACGATACAATTTATTCCGCGTTTCGCCTGGTTAGCCTGCCGTTCATGGATAAAGCGAGCTATGCCGCTTTGCCGCTCGTCGGGATGCTGATGACGAAGGGGGTCGACACCGGTACCGTCATCAATGAGATCTTCTGGATAGCCCTGCTGCTGGCGCCAGTCGTTCTCGGCGCCGTTACCGTCGCGCGGAGCTTCGCTGTCGGCGGCTCGGCGCCGTTGCTGGCCCATATGGCGGTGTTCTTCGCCGTGGTCTCGGCACATTATGAAATTGCGATTTATTTGTTTTACTCCACCGCCCTGACGCTTTGCGGTCTGCTGGCGGTGAGCACCGGCTGGCCTAAGCGCGCGCAGGCGGGTGTCGCCGTTAGCGTTTTGTTGCTCGCCGGCGTCGGGCTTTGGTCGCATGCCGGGCAACCCTTGACGCGCGGCATCGCCGGCATAGCCGCGGGTGAACGCGCCCCGATCGGCAAGGATGTCCTTGATTTTCGGGTCGGCCTGCGGGTGGCACCCGCGGACCGGGCTTTTTACGAATGGCTGGTGCCCTTGATCATGGAAAACAGCGGCCCGGAAGAAAGCATTCTGGCGCTGCCGGTAAATCCGGAACTCTATTTCATGACAAAACGCCGCAACCCAACCCGGTTTTTTAATTCGGCGCTCGGATTACCAACCGACGCGGCGGTTGAAGGATTGCTGGCCACGCTGGCCGCGGACCCGCCGGCGCTAGTGGTTTTTCGCACCAACGATAAGTACGTGACGCCCAATACGCTGAAAGTCATGACCAGGGTGCGCGAGACCTATCGGCGCATCGCCTCACGGGATGGCATTGAAGTCTATGGGCGCAGAAGGTGAGCCCATGGAGGCAGCGCCTTTACGAGACCTTAACTGCGGCAAGGTTATCAAGGGTGAAAATGCCGTTTACGGGCCACGAAAGGCCCGGTTTGGTATGATTTTATGGTGTATTGATGAAGGCTGAAACGGAAACCGGCACCTGTCCCCTTTGCGGGGACGACGACCCGACACTCAGCCCTTACCGCCAAGATCCCTTCCGCGTCGTTCGCTGTAAATCCTGTATGCTATGGTATCTTTCGCCCCGTCTTACGGCTGACGCGATGTCTAAATTTTATAAAGGGGACAGCTATTTTTCCGGTGATGAAACGGGTTACGTGGACTACAGCCGACAAGAAAATAGTCTGCGATTGACCTTCCGTCGGCTGCTTCGCAAAATGGCCTCTCTGGGTATGACGGGGGGGCGTCTGCTGGAAGTCGGAAGCGGACTTGGCTATTTCCTTGACGAGGCGCGCGAGTTTTTCGACCACCGCTCCGGTGTTGAACTTTCTCCAGAAGCCGCCGCGTTCGCAGCCACTTTGTCGGGCGCGACGATGTATGAATCTGTGGCGGCGCTGCCGCGCCAGTCGCAATTCGATAGCATTGTTGCGCTGCATGTTATCGAGCATGTCTATCAGCCGGTTTCGTTTCTTCGGCTACTGGGCGATCATATTAGGCCTGGGGGCATGTTGGTGCTCGCCGCCCCCGATATGGGCAGTTTTTGGCGGCACGCCATGGGTCGCCATTGGCCGTCCTTCAAATATCCGGAACATGTTTCTTTCTTTGATAACCGAACGCTGCCTAAGCTTGTTGCCGATGCCGGTTTCAGTGATCCGCTCCGTCTTTCCTATCTCCACGATTTTCCCGTTAGCGAAATTCTCGGGAAATTCGGCCTGAAGACCGACCATCTGCCTGACCGGCTACGACTGTCGTTGCCGGCGACGACGATCTGCTATGCGGCGAAACGACCCGTTGCGTTGGCAGCGTGATACCGGTCGCACCCCGTCTGTCCATAGTGTTGCCGGCCTACCGTGAGGCCGAGCACCTGAAGCTCAGCCTAATCGAGATCAGGGAAACAGCGGCAAGCCTCGGCGTGCCATTCGAGATTCTTGTCGTCGATGATGGATCTCCCGACAATACTTGGCCAATTCTGCAGGAACTCGCGAAAGACTGGTCCGAGCTGAGGGCCTTCCGGCTGTCACGTAATTTCGGAAAAGAAGGGGCACTCGCGGCCGGTCTGGACGCCAGCCGAGGCGATGCCGTCATCGTTATGGATGCCGATCTTCAGCATCCTCCCGAACTGATCCCGAAAATGTATCGGCTGTGGGCGGATGGCGGCTACGATGTCGTCAATGCGGTCAAACGAGAGCGCGGCGATGAAAGCTGGTTCCGGCGGCGTTTGACACGGCTTTATCACCGGATATTCGCGGCGTTCGTTGGTGTGAAGATGGCCGGCAGCTCGGATTTTAAGCTGTTGTCGCGATCGGCAGTGGACTCTTACGCGCTGTTTCCCGAAAGAAATATTTTTTTCCGAGGGCTTATTGGCTGGCTCGGCCTGAAACAAACCGATCTGATGTTCGATGTCGCGCCGCGAGCAGGCGGCCAGACCAACTGGTCATTTCTGATGCTTGCTAAGCTGGCTATCAATTCGGTGGTCAGCTTCAGCACAATACCATTGCAGATGGTTACATTGCTCGGATTTGGTTTTCTTATCTTCTCTCTGGTCTTTGCCGGGCAAACCCTATGGGTGAAGCTATCGGGTGGGGCTGTCGAAGGGTTTGCGACAGTCATTTTGCTGCAGCTTCTGATTGGAGCGATATTGATGATCGGGCTCGGTATCGTCGGGCAATATGTCGCAAAAATATTTGACGAGGTGAAACGGCGGCCCCGTTATCTTATTCAAGAGGAAGCATCACCTTACAGCGAACCTGTCCCGCGGCACGATAAGGTGGATCCTGTGGTTCCCCAATTGCCCAAGCGCAAGAACGCTTCCTGATCGGGCATTTTCCGTTTGAGCGTAATCAGGTTTGCGGCCGTTGTTGGCGCGCGGTCGTATTAACGAAAAAGTACAAGGCGCCGCACCCACCCGCCGCGATTTGTGTCAGCCCGAAAAGCAGCGCGAGCGTAACCGCGCCGCTTGCTGGTACGCCCGCCAGGGCGAGCAGGGGAACCGCCGCCGATTCCCGCACCCCCCAGCCTCCGATCGAGATGGGCAGCATGATTGCCAGTAGCAAGACCGGTACAAGCAGGAGTGCGTCGGTAATGCTGAGATTGAGGTCGAGCCCTGAAGCGATGACGACGACAATGGCGACCGCCAGAAGATGAGCCAACAGCGACTGGATCAGGACAGCCAGGACGGGTGCTACCCTCCTGCCTGCCGCGCGCAAATTATTGCTCATAATGGCGATGCGATAGGCTATTCCCCGTTTGGCCAGAATTCCTGGACCGAGCGTGAAAAGCAGCCAGAACACTATCAGCATCAAAGGCAGTAATGACATCATCGCACCGCGCAATTCCCATGGCAGTGCACTTGTTTGTAGCAGTCCGGCGGTAATCAGGAGCATCAGGCCAAGCGCAAGCAACCCGGCCAGTCGGTCCAGAATCGCCCCAGGCAATGTCTCGTTGATATTGAAGCCAATGCGGCGGCTGAGCAAGACACGGTAAACGTCGCCGCCAATGGAAAAGGGGAGGACCAAATTGAAAAACGTTGCCATGAACGTCATGTCAACGGCGGATATCAGGCGGCAATCAGTACTCAGCATTTTTAGTATTTGTTGCCAGCGCCAGCCGAGCAGAATGATGATCAGGGCATGGAGAAGCAGTGCTGCGACCAAACTTTCTCCCCGTACCTGCGAAAGATATCCCCAGATCTCGGTTGGGTCGATGATGCTGAAAAGCGCGATACCGCAGAGGCCGGTAACGCCGAGGCGTAGCGCCATGGTCAGGCGACGGTTTTTTTGCCGTGGCGCGTTCATGCCTCCGTCTTCCCTCATGTTCACAGGGCCAGGAGCAATGCTCCGATTTCATTGGTTGATGGACTAAAAATATTAAGAAAGTCCATCGTTCAGGATGTGGGGACGAATCGGGGAAATCCTGTCGTCCCCGCCGTTCTGCCGTAAATCAGATTTTCCTGTAAAGACGATGATTACGTAAAGAATGATATGCACTTACGAATCCTTAACAGCGAATTGTTATGATTTCGGGATGCCTTTTCCGTGCAAACCAACAAGATGGGGGCTATCGGGATGACAAGCCTATCGCCCAGATTGAGCCAGGAGCGTGGCGGCTTATCCCGTTGACTCAGGTGGCGCTAGATGTAGTGTTTGCGCGACCGGCTTGCCCGGTCGTT
>JAQBTY010000139.1 GCA_027624735.1 Pseudomonadota bacterium
AAGAACGGCGTGGTTTCGCTCGAATACGAGAAGATGGCCAAGTGGCGCGGCTCCCATGAAAGCGGCGAATTCCATACCGCCAAGGATCGCCTGGCCGTCATGGATGCCGAAGACACCCTGATTTCGGTGAACTATCCGACCCTGCTTCTGCAATGGCCTATCGCCAAGGACCCGCTGCTCAACCAGGCCCTGACCCGGTCCTATAACAATTGGGTCGCCGATATCTCCAGCCAGGCGCCGGACCGGCTGAAATGGGTCACCGTGATCTGCCCGAGCGATCCGGCGGAAGCCGCGCGCGAGATGATCCGCACCCAGAAGATGGGCTCGGTCGGCGTGATGGTGCTAGGCGATTACAATGAAAAGTCCCTCGACCATCCGGATTTCGAGATCATCTGGCAGACCGCCAACGACATCGGCATGCCGGTCAACGTGCATCCGGGCACCGGCGCGCTGAAAGCGTGGGCGGATTATCCCAGCGTCGCCTCCGATCAGTTTCTCATGTCGGTGGTGCGGGGGTTCAAGACCATCTGCTCCTCGGGTCTGCTCGACCGCTACCCGGATGTGAAGGTGTCCTTCCTGGAGACCGGCTGCACCTGGGTGGATTTCGCCATCGAGGTGATGGATTTCACGCTCGATTCAATTCGCGAGCGGATCGAACACGACGCCTTGCGGGCCGAGCACGCGCCGATCATCGAACGCGGCCTGCCCAAGATGACCCCCCTTGAATACATCAAGGCCGGCCGGATTTTTATCGGTTTCGAGGTCGATGACGATCTGCTGCCCTATATGGTGAACAAGTACGGCCCCGAGTGCTGGGTCTACGCCAGCGACATTCCTCATGCCCACCGCAAGCCGGATTCCCCTAAGTTCGTTCTCAACCGAACTGATCTGCCAGAATCCGCCAAGGAAAAGATCCTGTGGAACGGCACCGCCAAGCTCTATGGCCTCGATCTGCCGGCGATGAACAAGGTGGGGTGAGGTTAGCGTAAGGGCGGTGGGGGCGCGCATCGCCCCGCCGTCCTTCATGGCTCTGAAAATATTGGTGGGCCCGGAGGGATTCGAACCCTCGACAAACGGATTAAAAGTCCGCTGCTCTACCAGGCTGAGCTACGGGCCCTACATATTTATCGGTACATTCCCCTGAGGAATCGCGCCGCACCATAGGTGCGACAGTCAGGAGGGTCAAGCAGATGCTCAAGATAAACAGGGAGTCTTGGCGCAAATCTATCGTGCGGTGACTTTAGCGGTCAGAAGTTTCGCCACACGCGGCGATACAAATTGTGTGACATCGCCGCCCAGTTTCGCGACTTCCTTAACCAGACTCGACGCGATGAACTGGTGCCTGTCCGACGCCATCAAACAGACCGTATCGATATCCGGCGCGAGCTTGGCGTTCATGCTGGCCATCTGAAACTCGTAATCGAAATCCGAGACCGCGCGCAGACCGCGAATGATCACACTGGCGCCCTGATCGGCTGCGAATTGAACCAACAGATTGTCAAAACCCATGACCTCGATTCTGCCGCCGACATCGGCCAGCGTGGCCGCCTCGGCGCGAACCAGTTGGAGGCGGGTTTCAAGATCGAACATGGGGCCCTTCCCCGCATTGACCGCCACCGCCACGATGAGCTTGTCGAGCACCTTGGCGGCCCGGTGAATAATGTCCATATGTCCGTTGGTCACCGGGTCGAACGTGCCGGGATAGACGCCGATCCGTTGATCAGTCATCCTCACGCCCTTCCATATCGGTTTCCTCGCCATTTTCTTCTGTATCGCCGGCTTCTGTATCGCCGGCTTCTATATCGCCGGCCTCCGCATCATCCGCGGTATCGGTAATTCCCGTGGCTATATTGGCGGCCTGCGGCGCATCTCCCGCGACCGCGTCGCCTTCAGTTGCCTCAGGGGCTTCTTCTTCGTCATCGCGGAGCCAGCTTACCGAAACGACTTTCTCGTCTTCGGCAACACGGAAAACGATCACGCCCCGGGTTGACCGGCCGGCGATGCGGATATCATCCACTGTCGTGCGGATCATCTGCCCCCCATCGGTCACCAAAACCAATTGGTCGCCGGCTTCCACGGTGAACGAGGCAACGACTTCATTGTTTTTGCCGGTGGCGAGATCGATATTCGCGATCCCCTGCCCGCCCCGGTTCCGAACCGCATATTCATAGGCCGAGGTGCGTTTGCCGTATCCATTGGACGCCAGTGTCAGGATGTACTGGTCTTGCGCCGCCATTTCGGCATAGCGGGCTTCACTTAGCGTCACAATATTGGCGCTGGTCTCGTCGCCGTCAGCTGAATCGGCGCTGGTGTTCGCATCGCCGCCACCATTGCCATTTCCGTTCGCGGCGGCTTGATCTTCAGCCCGTTCAGCCCGGCTGCGGCGCAAATAGGCGTCGCGCTCTTCGACCGAAAACTCCACATGCTCGAGAATAGACATGGAAATAACGGAGTCATCCTTGGCTAACCGGACGCCCCGCACACCTGTGGAGCTGCGCCCCGCAAAGACACGGACCGCGGTGGTGGGAAAGCGGATGCATTTTCCTCCCACCGTGGCGAGCAGAATATCCTGCTGTTCGCTACAGACCTTGACGCCGATGAGCTGATCGCCTTCATCAAGCTTCATGGCGATTTTACCGTTGGCCATGACGTTGACGAAATCGCTCAGCCGATTACGCCGTATGTTGCCGCTGGCGGTCGCAAACACAACATCGAGCTTTTCCCAGGTAGTCTCGTCCTCCGGCAGCGGCATCAGGGCGGTGATGGTCTCGCCGTCGGATAGCGGCAACACATTGACCAGCGCCTTACCGCGCGCCTGAGGCGTGCCGAGCGGGACCTTGTAGACTTTAAGCTTGTGAACCATCCCCAGCGACGAGAAGAACAGCACCGGCGTGTGGGTGTCCACCACATGGACCCTCGAGACGAAATCCTCGTCCCGAGTCGCCATACCGGAGCGTCCCTTGCCGCCCCGGCGCTGTGACCGATAGGTGGAAAGCGGCACGCGTTTGATATAACCGCCATGGGTGACCGTGACAACCATTTCCTCACGCTGAATGAGGTCTTCGATGTCGGCTTCGAACTCCATGTCATCGATGGTTGTGCGGCGCGGATCGGCGAATTTTTCCTTCACCTCAAGAATTTCCGTGCGCAGGATTTCGCGAATTTTCTCGCGCGAACCCAGAATGGCGAGATATTCGGTTATCTGGGCGGAAAGTCCTTGGAGTTCCTCGGCGATCTTGTCGCGCTCAAGCCCCGTCAGCCGTTGCAGACGTAATTCCAGGATAGCGCGAACCTGTATTTCCGACAACTGATAGGAACCATCGACCACTGTCCGTCCAGGCTCATCGATGAGCGCGATCAAGGGCCCCACGACGCCGGCCGGCCACGGCTTTGCCATCAAGGCCGCCCGTGCTTCGGCAGGATCCTTCGCGGCCCGGATAAGGGCTATGACCGGATCGATATTGGCAACCGCGATGGCGAGCCCAACCAACACATGCGCCCGGTCGCGAGCCTTGCCAAGTTCGAAAATGGTTCGTCTGGTAATGACCTCTTCGCGGAATTCGATAAACAGCACCAGCACGTCGCGGAGCGTCATCTGCTCGGGCCGGCCTCTATTGAGCGCCAGCATGTTGATGCCAAAGCTGGTCTGCAGAGGTGTAAAGCGGAAAAGCTGGTTCAGCACCACCTCCGCCATGGCATCGCGGCGCAGTTCTACGACCACCCGGACGCCGTCGCGATCGGATTCATCGCGAATATCGGAAATGCCTTCGATGCGCTTGTCCCGCACCATTTCGGCGATCCGCTCAATCATCCGCGCCTTGTTAACCTGATAGGGTATCTCGGTAACGATGATCGCTTCGCGGTCCTTGCGAACTTCCTCGACGTGGGTCCGTCCGCGCATGACCACGGAGCCACGCCCCGTGTGATAGGCCTGATGCGCCCCATTGCGGCCGAGGATCAGACCACCGGTCGGGAAGTCGGGGGCCGGAATATAGTGCAGCAGTTCGGCGATGGTCAGATCGGGATTGTCGAGCAACGCGACGCAACCATCAATGACTTCGCCCAGATTGTGGGGCGGAATATTGGTCGCCATGCCGACCGCGATACCGCCAGCGCCGTTGACCAGCAGGTTCGGGAAACGCGCCGGCAGGACCACCGGTTCGTGAATGGTCTCGTCATAGTTGGGCCGGAAATCGACCGTCTCGCGATCGATGTCCTCAAGCAGTTCCTCGGCGACCCGCTGAAGGCGAACCTCGGTATAGCGCATGGCGGCGGCGCGATCGCCGTCCATGGAGCCGAAATTGCCCTGCCCATCGATAAGCTGCAGGCGCATGGAAAAATCCTGCGCCATCCGAACCATCGCGTCATAAATCGCCGAATCGCCATGGGGATGGAATTTACCCATGACCTCGCCGACGATACGCGCCGATTTGCGGTAGGGCCGATTCCAGTCGTACCCTTCTTCCTTCATCGCGAAGAGAATGCGGCGATGGACAGGCTTCAGCCCGTCACGGACATCCGGCAAGGCACGGCTGACAATGACGCTCATCGCGTAATCGAGATAGGAGGATTTCATCTCCTCTTCGATCGAGATCGGCGTTACGTCGAATTCTGGGGCAGCTGGATCTGTCGTCACAGAACGGATAATTTCCGGTACAAATTGCTAAGGTTTTCAGGCCGTTCGGGAGCCCTTTTTATGATGGCCGGATGGTACCAGAACCCAGCCCGTCAAACAACCGCCATAAAGACGGCACAGCGCCTCTTAATTCATTGAATAAGCGCAGTTTTTACGAATCGAGTTCAGGGGAATTCACAGCACCGCAAGCCACGGAAAGTCGGGTCGGATTCTGTCCTAAAACGGGATCTCGTCATCGATATCGGCGCCACCGCCACCGCCGCCACCCATTGCCGGTGCCGGTGCCGAACTTGGCGCGCCGAAATCGCCGCCCGATTCGTAGGCGCCGCCGCCCTCACTGCGGCCATCAAGCATGGTCAGTTCGCCCCGATAGCGTTGCAGCACGACTTCGGTGGAGTATTTTTCAATCCCGCTCTGGTCTGTCCATTTGCGGGTCTGCAGCTGGCCTTCGAGATAGACCTTCGATCCCTTGCGCAGATATTTTTGCGCGACCTCGGCAAGCTTGTCGTTGAAGATGACCACCCGGTGCCATTCGGTCTTTTCGCGGCGCTCGCCACTATTCTTGTCGCGCCAGTTTTCAGACGTGGCAACCGACAGATTAACGACAGGATTGCCGTCCTGCATGGTTCGTACTTCCGGGTCTCGCCCAAGATTGCCGACCAGAATGACCTTGTTGACACTGCCTGCCATGAACTTATCCCTTTATCTCGAATACTGCGTTACCCCCATCATACCAAATTCGGGCACAATCACCAGCATAAGCGCCCCGTCGCACGCATTTCTTGCAAGCCTGCGACGCTTGCGAGAAACTAGCCGGGAGAATCCAACAACAAAGAGATCCCAATGGCGAAATCAGGCGTAATTGGCGGTGTCTGCACCGCCCATGCTCCCCAGCTCTGGACCCGGCCGGATTCCGAGGATCCGGCCATCATTTCGCGTATGGAGACCTTGCTGGGCGATATCGGCGCCAAGCTCCGCGCCCTGAAACCTGATGTCTGTATCGTCATCGCTAACGACCACGCGCAGCAGTTCCTGCTGCATTGCACGGCATCCTTCACCGTCCATATCGGCGCCGTGGCCGAAGGCGCCTTCGCCGGGCGTAGCTACAGCTACCCGGTGGCGAGCCAGGACGCCCTCGATCTGGTGCGATACGTCCAGCGGCAGGGGTTCGATCCCGGCTTTACCAGCACCGCCAAGTTGGATTACGCCTTCGGTATACCGCTCGACTTCACCGGCATCGACATTCCCATCGTCCCGGTCTTCGTCAACGCCTATGTGCCGCCGCAGCCATCGATGGAGCGCTGTTACGCCTTTGGCCGGGCGTTGGCGGATGGGGTCAAGGCGCTGGGTCTGCGCGCCGTTGTGGTATGCAGCGGCGGCCTGTCGCACTATCCCGGCACCATGCGCTACATGGACCCTGGCCCGGACACTGCTTTTGACGAATATTTCATGGGCCGCATGGCGGCCGGCGAAACCCGCTACCTTCTGGCCCTCAATGAACGCAAACTGGACGAGACCGGCAATATAGAGCTCCGTTGCTGGGGGGTTGCAACCGGTATGATCGGTGAGCGCAAGCCCGATCTGACCAGTTTCGAGCCGACCTGGCACCACAATTATGGCACCGCCGCCTGGACCACCGAAGCAGCCGATGAGCCGTTCGCGCCCCACTATCCCCCTATTCATCCCGACCGGGTGATCCTGTCGGAAACCCTGCACCGGCTTGCCGAGGACGCGGCCGAGCGCGAACGCTATCTTGCCGACCCCAAGGCCTATGCGGCCTCGATCGACGGGCTTTCAGATGAAGAACGGGATGCGCTGGTCAGGCTGGACCAGGAACAAATGATAAATCTCGGCATGCACCCCTTCGTCCCCCACGCCTTCCGCCGCGTGCTGGAACGAGCCGGCATTCTGGAAGCGCCTGCACCGAAGAAACACAGGTGATCGTCCCGGGCCAACATTATATTTTTGGAGAATAGGCCGGCCGGTGGCACCAGGCCATCAGGGGGGGAAGCGGAACAGCCTAACTACAGCGGCACCACCGACCGTACCGAAAGTATGCACAATGAGCCTTAAACGAGTGTTGATAAACGAGGTTAACGATTATTAGCTATATTCCTCTAACCCCCTGATATTTAACCATGTAGACAAGACGAGGTTAGAAATCTTCAGCCGTTAATCACATTTACCGGCGAACCGTTGAGAAATCCGCGAATGGCCGCCCGGTAGCCTTCGAAATAGGCCCGGTAGTTATCCTGCTCCACATATCCCAAATGGGGCGTAATCACGGTATTTTCCAAAGCCCGGAACACATGATCCGCCGGCAGCGGCTCCACCGAAAATACATCGAGCCCCGCCCCCGCGATGCTCTTGTTCCGGAGAACTGACGCCAGCGCCTCTTCATCGACAATGGGGCCGCGCGACGTATTCACCAGATAGGCGGTCGGTTTCATCAGGGCGAGATCGCCGGCCCCGAGAATGCCGCGAGTCCGGTCGCTCAGGATCAGATGGATGGTGATAAAATCCGACTGGCGCAGAAGGTCTTCCTTGCTGACCAGGGTCGCGCCAATTTCCCGGCAACGCTCTTCGGTGAGATTCTGGCTCCAGGAGATTATGTTCATGCCGAAGGCCAGACCGATTTTCGCCACCCGGCCACCAAGCTTGCCAAGCCCAAGAACACCCAGCGTCCTGCCCGCAAGCCCAACGCCGATGGTTTGCTGCCAGCCGCCCTTGCGCACAGTGCGGTCTTCCTGTGGAATCTGGCGCGCCAGGGCCAGCATGAGGCCGAAAGCCAGGTCCGCCGTGGGCGCGCCGACACTGGGTGTTCCGCATACCGTGACGCCATGATCCGTCGCCGCGTCGTTATCGATGCTCAGATTACGCATGCCGCTGGTGATGAGTAGTTTCAAATTAGGGAGTTTTTCAAACAGAGATCGTTGAAACCGTGTCCTCTCTCGCATGGCGCAGATAATTTCGAAATCCCGCAGCCGCTGGGCGACGGCGTCTTCATCGTGCAGATGATCGGTGAAGCTCACGAATTCCGCCTCCCCCGCCAGATCGCCCCATTCCACATGCTCTTGTGCATAATTCTGATAGTCGTCCAGCACAGCTACCCGCATTCCCGTCTCTCCCGAACTAGTGATTTCGCGCATGATGAGGCCAAGCCCGCTATCAGGCAAGGCAGCCTGTACCGCAATGCCCAAATTGGGGCTACAGTGGCCCCACACAAGCAATTTCAGGGGAGTATCTCATGTCTTCACTCGAAGGAAGGGTCGCGCTGATTACCGGCGCAGGTTCCGGACTTGGCCGCAGTCATGCTGAACTTCTGTCGGAACGCGGCGCTAAAATCATTGTCCAGGATCGCGACCGAGACGGCGCGGAGGAAACAGCCGCCAGCGTCCGGGCCAACGGGCGGGACGTACACGTTATGGTCGGTGACGTTCGCGACAGTCAGGGATTTGCCCAACAGGCGGCCGAAGCGATGGATCGGGTGGGGCTGGTGGATATTCTGGTCAACAATGCCGGCATCAGCAGCCGGCGTCGTCCTTTCGAAGAAATCGATGACGATGTACTGGCGGAGATGTTCGATATCAACGTCAAGGGCGCCTATATCGCGACCCGCGCCGTCCTGCCTGGCATGAAAGACCGGCGCCATGGCCGGATCATCAATACATCGTCCATCTACGGCATGATGGGAGCGGACGCCGGGTCTCACTATTCCAGCGCCAAGGCTGCCTTGATTGGGTTAACGAAAGCATGGGCCAAGGAGTTCGCGCCGTGGAATATTCTCGTCAATGCGGTCGCCCCTGGCTATATCCCGACCGCTTTGGGCGATCGGCCGGGCATGGAAGAAATACGCGCCCAGCGGCTCCAGACTATCCTGTTGGGCCATGAAGGCGATCCCCGCGATATTTCCCACGCTGTTGCCTATTTCGCGTCCGACGACGGAAAGTACGTCACAGGTCAGGTGCTAAGCCCCAATGGCGGGGTGGTCATCTGACACGGGCAGCTTGTAAGGAAGCATTCCATGATTATCGACTCTCATACCCATGTCTGGAGCTACCCCGCCCTTCTCAATGCCCGCGATCACATTAAAACCACTCAGGACCTGATCAGTTTTCGCACGCGCTGCCCGGATCTCTATGACCGCACGCTGCATGAGAATCCGATCGACAATTCGGACCAGCTTGTCGCGGACATGGATGAATTCGGTATCGACAAGGCGTTCGTCCAGGCCCGCCCCGGCGCCGTCACCAATGATCAGGTCGCGGAATCGGTCCGGCGCCATCCCGACCGTCTGTTCGGCCTGATGCGCATCGGTCACGATCAGGAAGCCGCCTATGAGTATCTCGAAGATCCCGGCCCGGTTCGCGAAGCCGCGGGCGACGATGTCAGACACTGTATCGAAGACCTTGGCATGATAGGCCTCGGTGAAATTTTCATCCGGGCACTGACCGCCGAGGTCGATCCGGAGAAAATCGCCAAGGATCTGGTGCCGATGATGGATGCGGTCCAGAAATACAATGTCCCGGTCCAGTTCCCGACAGCCTGGACACAATTCCCCGGCGGCCTGTTCTACGGCAATCCCCTGTGGGCCGATGAGGTCGCCTGCCGTTATCCCGATGTCCCCATCATCCTGACAAAGATGGGCCGCAGCCTGATTACCTACTACGAACCCTGCCTGACCGTCGCCATGCGGAACGGGAACGTCTATTTCGACGTGGTCGGCACGAATGCGGAGCATTTGCGCCACGCCCTCGATAATCTAGGCTCCGAACGCATCCTGTTCGGCTCGGACTGGTCGGCGACCTGGAGTTGCGTCCGCGAACCCGCGCCGCTTTACACCATGCGGCTGAAAGTGCTGGACGATGCCAACTGCACCAAGGACGAGCGCGAAAATATCCTGTGGAAAAACGCCGCCCGCCTGTTCAAGCTCGACGGGTTGGTGAATTAGCCGCCGGCGCCTTTTTGCAACACGGAGAGAACCGCCTCCGGCGAAGGTCGGTCGGTATAGTTGCTGCTGGTGAAGCGATGGGTGATCATACCCTTGGAATCGATCACGAAGATCCCAGGCACGGCGGTGCCATACCAGTTGGTCCCCTTCGGATATTGCGGGTTGGTCATGCCGAAGGCCTCGATTATCTCCACCTTCTTATCGGCCAGAAGAGTGAAGGCGATATTCCTGGATCGCGCGAACCGTTGATGAACATCAACGCTATCGTTGGTCACGATGGCTACGTTATAGCCAAGGACTTGAAACTTATTGAAAATGTCGTTCCAGGCGACCGCCTGGATCTTGCAGTGGGGTCACCAGTCCAATGATCGTGAAAACAACACGATCAAACCCCGCTTTCGGGCAAGCGACATAAAATCATGATACTGGTTGTTTTGATCTCGGACTTTGGGGGTGTGCGGCGCCTGGCTGCCAACCTTGGGGCCCTGCTTCAGCGTGTCGATCGCGCCGGCGGCTTGCGCACCGCCGACCGGGACCGCGAGGGCGGCAATTATAAATAGGGCGCGCAAACAGGAAGTCATGTCCATCTCGTCCGTTAAGTGTTCCTATGGAGATCTGGGTACTGCTTAGCCCGAATTATTCACGGTGCGGCGTTTAATGGTTGGTGAGCATGGATTAACCTGTTGAGATTCTG
>JAQBTY010000140.1 GCA_027624735.1 Pseudomonadota bacterium
CGCCGTCAACCCGGACGATACCACGCGCCTTGCTCAAACCATCCGACCACCGTGAATAATCCGGGCTAACAGAGGTAATCGGCATTCTGTTTTGGAGCGCTATACTCTGACTGTTCAATTTCTTATCGCGGGCTCCGTGGTTCTTCTCATGGGCATGCTGATCATTGGGTACTGGGTGACCATGGAGATAAAAGAGGGCGTCACCCATAACACCGCGGCGGCGACCGCTCTTTACATGGATAGCTTCATCGCGCCGCGGGTCCAGGAACTGGACCAGACAAACCGGGTATCGCCCGAGACCCAGCGTACCCTCGACAATATTTTTAAGGACAGCGAGCTCAAGCACCGCATCGTGTCGTTCAAGATCTGGAAGCAAGACGGGTTGATCGCCTATAGTTCGAACGCCTCGATCATCGGCAAGATTTTTCCGGTCACGGAAGAATTGACGAGGTCCTGGGCGGGTGAAGTCGCGGCCGAACTCGATGACCTACATGATGATGAAGACGTCCTTGAACGGGCGGGGGGTCAATCCTTGCTCGAAATCTACAGCCCCATTCGCGAGACCAATACAGGACGCGTCATCGCCGTCGCGGAATTTTACGAAACCGCCACCGAGCTCAAGCAGAATTTGTTTCGGGCGGGGGTGGAAAGCTGGCTGGTGGTCGCCGGGGTGACGCTGCTCATGATGATTGCGCTGTCCGGCATTGTCGTCCGCGGCAGCCGCACCATCGAGCGTCAGCGCACCCTGCTGCAAGCCCGCGTCGAGGAATTGTCGACCCTGCTGAGTCAAAACAGGGAGTTGCGCAACAGACTGCAGATTTCGTCCAACCGTGTTGCCGAAATCAATGAACGGTATCTGCACCGCATTGGCGCGGATCTCCATGACGGTCCGGCGCAACTGATCAGCTACGCCCTGTTGCGGCTGGATTCCTTGCGATCCGCTTTTCGAAAACATGATTCCGACGGGAAAGACCCCGATGAAATCGGCGCCATCCGCGAAGCCTTGCACGAGGCCATGGTTGATATACGCGAGCTTAGCGCCGGGCTCACGCTTGCGAAGCTCGAAGAAATGTCGCCGCTCATGGTCCTGAAAGAAATCATCGGCGCCCACGAAAGGCGCACAGAAACGGCGGTGACACTTAACATAGACTCAATCCCCGAAGAGCTGCCGTTGCCGCTGAAAATATCGGCCTTCCGGTTTATCTAGGAGGCGTTGAGCAACGCCTACCGTCATGGTGGCGGTATTGATCAAAAGGTTAGATGCAGTTTCGAAGATAGTGAACTCGTATTGGAAGTTGAAGATTCCGGTCCCGGTTTCATACCCAAGACGATCCTGGGAAATGACAGTGGGCTGGGACTTTTCGGGCTTCGCGAGCGGATCGAGAGTCTGGGTGCTACGCTTCAAATTAAATCAACGCCAGGGGAAGGCACGCGTCTGACGATGCAATGCCACGTGGCTTAAGCCAGGTTTAGCAACGCGCGCCCAGTTTTTGAGACGATCAGCCATGAAAGCCAACTTGTACCCTCTCAACCGCTTTTACAATATCTGCTTAGGGTAAATCTGAGACCAACGGTTTACCTGATCACCAACGCTGAAAAGGTCTCTTATGGTCGGAACTCGGACCTGAGTGTCACGGACAGCAGATGCCTCAAAATAAAGGATGGTGCGGACGGCGGGACTTGAACCCGCATGGGCGTGAGCCCGAGAGATTTTAAGTATAATCACCGTAAACCCGACCAGTTGCGGGGGCGCGAGCCCGGCTCGGTTTGAGCTACGGCTTGCCGGTGCCGCTGGCGGGAATATTTTGCAGGGCCTCGCGAAACAGATCCGGCTGGCGTGTGAGCACGGTGTGGTAGGCGTCAAGCGCATCTTCCATCTTATGATTTTCCGGCAGCACGATGCCTAGATCGGCCTCCGCGTCGGCAAGATTCGGAACGGCGTCGACTATACTTTGGTAAAGCCGTCCGGCTTCCGCCAGATCACCGGAATCTTTCAGCGCCACGGCAAGCGCAAGTTTCAGCGCCGGGCTGGGCGGCGACAGGGCGATG
The DNA here is from genome assembly GCA_027624735.1 of Pseudomonadota bacterium. Classification (GTDB taxonomy): domain Bacteria; phylum Pseudomonadota; class Alphaproteobacteria; order MPNO01; family UBA2964; genus JAQBTY01. The sequence goes on from JAQBTY010000140.1 coordinate 2,050, forward strand.
GCCTTCAAAAAGACCGGCACCGCCTCGTCGGGACGGTCCAGTGCGGTAAGCAGGGAACCCACATGAAACAGCGCTGCGGTATCGCCGGGTTCGATCTCCAGGGTGGTCCGGAAAGCGGCGAGCGAGTCCGTGAGACGGCCGGCGGCGCGGCAGGCCTCGCCCAGATGGAACAGGATGGTGGCGCGGTTGGGCGCCAACGCTGCGGCCTCTTCGATCAGCTCGATCGCGGCCTCCGGGTCGCCCTGCGCCAGGACCACGACGCCCAGCAAATGCAGCGCATCGGGATTTTCCGGTTCGGTCTCCAGCACCCGGCGATAACTGCGCGCCGCCATGTCGAGGCGATTTTCCCTGTGATGGGTCAGCCCCTCATGCAGGGTTTCCGTGACCGACGCAAGGACCGACATGGCCTTCGGCGGCGTCGGGGCATGGCCACCGGCGGGGCGTGACGGCGCCGACCGTGTTCCCTGCCTGCCGGACGGCCGGGGTCTTGGGCGGGCCGTCGGCTTGCCGCCAGGCGCCTTTCTAGCCATCGAATCCGGTCAGCTCAGCGCGAAGGGTATCTGGGTCGGGCCGCCGGATTTCATAATCTCCCCTGACTCCCTGTTGTAACGGTACTGCGGAAAGGTGCCGGAGCGCCGGCTACGGACGATGAACCCGATGGTACGGTCGGCGCCGTTCATTTCCTGGTGAATCTGCCAGGGCGGCACCACGTCGACAAAGCCCGGACTCACATCGAAAGCGTCCACATGTTTCAGTTCCGCTGGGCCGGTATCGACCGGATTGTCGTCGGTACGCGTGTAGCGCTCGATATGTTCGCCGCCCGCCAGCACGCCATAGAGCGTCCAGGACAGCCCATGATCATGCACAAAAGTGACAGAACCCGGGCTCTTGACCAGCGCGTTCATGACGAAGCCGTAATCGGGATCCTCATAGAACAGCAGGTTGGAGGGTGGCCCGTTGCCGACTTTGGTATCCGGCCAGGTTCCGGTGTGAGCCCTCAGTTCAGGGGCGGCCAGCAAGGTGCGCAGCTCTTCGCCGATCCGGCCCCACAGAACCGATTCCTCAAGTCCGTCGGCGAACAGGGCCCGAACCTGGTCGACAAATTGCCGAGCCGGGGCCATCAGCCGGTCTGCCGTCGCGGTCTGTTCCGCCGTCACGCCCGCCGTTGCTATGTCATCCTCCGCATCGTGGTCTCCTGTTTCGGCGGTCATTATAGCAGATTCCTGACGGTCACACGCCCCCCACATGTTCACCTGGCAAGCCGTAAAAATAATTTTGAAAACCGGTGCGGGAGACGCGGCAGAAAAAATACAAAAAAATCTAAGTATTTATCAGTCAACGATCAAATTTTTCCATGTTTTATAAGGCGTTGAGGCGAGAATTCTGAATTTTCGGGGGTTGCAATTGCCCCAGGGGCCACGTACAAAGCAGGCCTCATCGCGGTTCGGCGACAAGGATCGAACCGGCGCGGAACAAGATTTCACGGGATTGGACGTTTAAAAAGACGGATTTAGGAGGCAGAGAAGAAATATGTCAGCATCAGCCAGAGAACAGATCAAACCAGCGCCGATCACGGACGCACTTCATGACCTCCGGAGCACCATCGACTTCCTGCGTCAGGAAGGCGATCTGATCGAAACCGATACGCCGGTAAATCCGGATCTCGAAATTACCGGCGTTCAGAAGCATCTCGACGGCAGCTGCCCGCTCCTGTTCAACAACGTCGTCGGCAAGCCTCATCATCGCGCTATCACCAATCTGTTCGCCGATCAGGGCATCATGTGCAAGCTGTTCGGCGTCAAGGACATGCGCGAGATGACAATCGCCATCGCCAACGCCATCCGCAATCCCTTAAAGCCGGTGATCGTCGATTCGAAGGACGCGCCGAGCCACACGGAAGTCATTCTTAACCCGACCGACGTCAACGAATTCATGATCCCGATCCGGCACACGACCTATGAATCGGAACTCACCGTCGGGTCCGGCCAGCGCCTGTTCGCCGGCGAATATTTCGAAGGCGGCACGGACATGGCCTATAACCGGATGAACTTCCGCTGGGGCAATGTCGGCACCTTCCAGATCTCGCCCGGCTCGCACGGCTGGCAGGTGATGGCCAAGCATTACCGCGATGACAAGCCGATTCCGCTCACCATGAATTTCGGCATCCCCTACGGGCCGAACCTTCTGGCCGGCGCCGGTTTCGACTACGTGATCCTGCCGACCGGCTGCGACGAGCTTGGTGTCGCCGGCCGTCTGATCGGCGAGCCGGTCCGCATGGTCGAAGCCAAGACGATCCCCGGCGCCTATGCGCTGGCCGATGCCGAGATTACGCTGGAAGGGTATCTTTACCCGCGTGACCGCCGCTATGAAACCGCCGAATCGGAAGCAGCCGGCGTACAGGGACGCTTCCATTTCCATCCCGAATGGGCCGGTTACATGGGCAAGGCGTACAAGGCGCCGACCTTCCACGTCACCGCGGTCACCATGCGCGAAAAAGCCTCGAAGCCGATCATCTTTCCGCTCGGCGTTCACACCATGGATTGCCAGAACATCGACACCACGGTGCGCGAAGCGGCGATCTACGAGCTGTGCGAACGTATGCAGCCCGGCATCGTCCAGGACGTCAACATCCCGTACCCGATGACCGATTGGGGCGGCGCCATCATCCAGGTCAAGAAGCACAGCCAGATCGAAGAAGGCTGGCAGCGCAATTTCCTGTCGGCGATCCTGTCCACCTCGCAGGGCGCGCGTCTGGTCATCGCCATGAGCGAAGACACCGACATCTATGACATGGAAGACGTGATCTGGAACCTGACCACCCGCGTCAATCCGCAGACCGATATCCTGAACCCGATCCCGGGCGGCCGCGGCCAGACTTTCATGCCGGCCGAGCGTATGACCGCCGGCAATCGCGAATGGACCGCGTCGAACACCCAGTTCGAAGGCGGCATGGGGATCGATGCAACCGTGCCTTATGGCTACGAAAGCGACTTCCTGCGCCCGGTCTATCCGGTCGATCGGGTCTTCCCGGAGAGCTTCTTCACCCCGGAACAGGTCGCCAAGGCCAAATCCTATATGACAAACAAAGGGTGGGTGCATTCGCTTGCCCGCACCGGTCGGTAAAATAAAAAGAGTAGTCAGTGCGTAAAAATAGGGCGGCCCCGGGAAACCGGGTCCGCCCTTTTTCTTGCCTGGGATTTTGTTAAGGTGGCAGACGCTCTCGCTATTTAGCGTTCATTGCCGCTTTTACCTTCTTGATAAGCGCCGGCGACGTGGACATCGTCTTGCGAATTATTGTTTCCACCTGGGCGCCGGTGCTGGGCTGAAGGTCGAGCTTGCGGGCGCGCACTTTGGCGGCATAGGTCTGGTCCGCCATGGTGGCGTCAAACGCCTTGCGCAGCGCGGCGACCCGCGCGGCCGGCACGGACGGCGGCGTCATGAACAACCACCCGACGGCGTTGCCGGAGCCGAAAAACTCCAACACCGCCCGTTGATCGTCGGTCTTCGCAAGCTCGATCAGCGTCGGGACGTTGCGCAAATCCCAGTTCCGGGCGAGCCCGCTCAGCGCGATGATCGAAACCGTGTTCTTGTCGAGCCATTCGGACTGGCCGGATTTGAGACTGTCCCACGATCCGGCGCGGCCATGCACTTCGCCGCGTTCCATGGCGAGGTCAACACCCTTCATGCCGCGATAGCCGGTGACGATCTTGAATCTTGTACCCAGCAGGTTATTCATCAGGGTAGGGGTGATGTAAGTTTCGGAACTCTTCCCTGTCGAGCCCATGATGATTTCCGTCTTGCGGACGTCTTCCATGGTATAAGCGGGCGCCTTGTCTTTTAGGATGGCGACGGCACTGTTGATCGGCCCGAGGCTGCCGAGGTACCCGAACTTCGCCGCATCGTACTTTAGCCCCTTGCGTCCGAGCATCTGGTTGACCGCGACATGCTTGAGGGGAAATCCGATGACGGCGCCGTTCTTGGCCGCGGCGTTATAAAGATAGTTGGCCTGTTTCGCGCCGCCGCCGCCGGGCATGAACTGCATGACTATGGTTGGGTTGCCCGGGATGTTCTTGCGCATGGCGTCGGCCAGCAGCCGGCCATGCAGCCCGTAGGCCGACCCCGCGCCGGTCGCGGTGATAATGGTGATGGTGTTTCCTTTGTAGAAATCGCTGACCGCATCGGCGCCGGCCGCTTGCGGCAGCAGGACGGCCGCGCAGCCCATGGTCGCAAAAAGCATTCTGTTCATCGAAAATGTCTTCCATGTTGTTCGGGGTGCCCGCCAACTTTACGCTTTCAACTGGCGGCTGGGGAAGGGGCAATCCGGGTTGTTGCCCTTGCCCAAAGGACAGCTTCATTGCATCATTTGCCGCAATGGAGGAGAACGTCATGTATCTAAAAAATGCCTGGTATGTCGCGGGGTGGGCGCATCATGTGGGCAACGACCTGCTGGCGCGGACCATTTGCGACGAGCCGATCGTGTTCTTCCGGACCGAGGACGGCGCCGTCGCCGCGCTGGAAGACCGTTGCTGCCACCGCAGCGCGCCGCTTTCCGCCGGAAGGCACAAGGGCGATGAAATCGAATGCGGCTATCACGGGTTGCGTTTCGATAGGACCGGCCAGTGCACGTCCGTGCCGAGCCAGGATCTGGTGCCGCCCGGCGCGTGCGTACGCAGCTATCCCATCGTCGAGAAGAACCGCTGGGTATGGATCTGGATGGGCGATCCGGCGCGCGCCGACGAATCCCTGATCCCCGATTATTTCTGGCTGGACAGTCCCCATTGGGCGACCATCGAGGATTATTTTCACGTCAACTGTAATTACCAGGCCTATATCGATATCCAGCTCGATCAGACCCATTCGCCCTATGTACATCCCGACACGCTGGGCAATGCGGCCAAGTTGCGCGTCAAACCCACCGTGACACGCGGGGATCGCGACTTACGGTGTGAGCGCCTGATGCCCAACGACGAACCGCCGCCGCTATGGGCCAAGGCCGCCAAAATCGAAGGCAAGGGGGATAGCTGGAACCGCTGGGTCTACACCCCGCCCGCCACCATCATGTTCGATGTGGGCGCCGCCCAGGCCGGCACCGGCGCGTTCGAGGGCAACATGGAGTTTGGTATTTCGGTCCACAATTCCCACGCCATCACGCCGGAGACCGACGGGACGCTGCACCATTTCTGGGCCAATGCACGCGACTTCGAAATCGACGACGCGGAAACCACCGCAAAGCTCGGCATCATCCGCAAGGTCTTCCTCGAAGACGTCGCCATCTGCGAAGCCCAGCATCGGCGCCGGGTGCAGTTCCCCGGCGCGCCGGAGATCGACGTCGCCATGGACCACCCCACCATCCAGGCCCGCAATCTGCTCGCCCGCCTGATCGAGGAGGAACGGCAGGGGGGTGGAGGGAGCGCGGGGTAATGGCCGAATTAAACATTAAAAAGGGAGGTGAAGATGGATACCTATGATCCTCTGGTCGCGCCCGATCCGGACGAGTGGCTGTCGCTGGATGAGCAGGAACGTCTCATACTGGTGGAAGACCATCATTCCGAGGCCGGCGTGGAACTGCCCAACGAAATGCTCCACGCCGTGCTGCACTCGATCGTCGAAAACCAGGTAGCGGAAGGCGATGAAATACCGATAGGGGCTACTCTGGACCGCCTGGTGGCGGAGGGGCTGGACCGGCACGAGGCCATTCATGCGATCGGCGGCGTCCTTGCCGAGTTTATGTTCGACCTTATCGGAGGCGGTGAGCCCGCGGCGGACGGCAATGAAAAATATTATCGGCAACTCGAAATTCTCACCGCCGCCGGATGGCTCGAAAGTTTCGATTAGCGTTGGTCGAATTTGCTGCTCACGCCCGTCCTGTCAGCTGAGACAGCACTGCTTGAACTTTTTCCCGCTGCCGCAGGGACAGGGATCGTTCCGCCCGACATGGCGATAGGGATTGGCGACGGTCTCGCGCGATAGCGCGGGCATGTCCCTCGGTTTGGGGGGAGGGGGCCGCTGCTTTGCCTCGATATATTCCGGCGAAAAGGCATGCCATTTCGACAGGGTTCCGATGGTGTCGCGGAACGGCGCTATTTTCTCGCCGGCGAGGAACGCCATCGGGTCGGAGGCGGCCAGCCGCCCGCCGAGGATTTCCTCGAAATCCTCCCAGACAAGCGAAAAGTACGGCACCAGATTTTTTTCAAAGGCCTGCCTGACAAGCGGCTTGAGGGAGTCCAAGCCAAGCCAGGCAATGCTCTCGACCCAGGCGACCCAGACATAGTTTTCGCTTTCCCCGCGCGGCCGCAGTTCGTCGAAACACGCCAACAGGTAGCATTCCGCTTCCTCCATATCGATCCGGCCCGACGCCACTTCATGGACCCAGGTCATGAACGCCGCATGGCGGACATACTCATCCACTGACGGATCATTCATCACGCCATAAAGCCTGTCGGTCTGGCCGTCGAATACACCGATCAGAACCCGGGGCAGAGTTTCGGTTATCGCTTCGCCGAGGATCTCCTTAACCTGCTGCTGATCCCCGGACAGAAAATCCATAAGCGGACCAAAGGCGCGCGTATCACCAAGCTCGCCCAGAATGTGGATAATGAAGAACAGGGCGCCATCCCGGTCATCGGTCAGAGAGGGATTGCCGGCATAGTACCGCAGAAGATCGAGAAAGCCCGGAACGACCTGGTCCGGGTGGTCGAGGCAATAGCGGACGGTTTGTTCCGGAAATTCCTCGGCGCGGGCCAGTTCCTCGATGATGGCGTCCATACGTCCTGCCCCCTTTCCCCGATCCAACCCGGTGGGCGATGTCACACCGGCGAGGGCCCGGATTTTAGCATCCCGATATAGGGCCGCATAGCCGCTTATCGATAAGGTGAGGTCTGTTATGGGAGGTGCAGCGGACGTATTATTCCGGGACCGGTTCTTCTCGGATTAGCCATAAGCGGACTCTGCACCCTCTCGCAGAATAATATCTTAGCGTGTAAAAGTCCTTCATTCCAAATCGTCGAGCAGCGCCTTTACATCCTTCAAGTTGACAATGTCAAAGCCCTCGGTGACCCAGCCATAGAGAGGCGCAAGTAGATCGCGCGCCTCGTTGGCCCGATCCTGGGACCGCTACAAACGCGCAAGACAACCGGACCTGCAATCGAACAAGAGAGCGTTGGAGCTGCACCGTGGTCTCGAATGGGCTCGCTAGTCCAAGGAATGTGTATCGTCGCGTAAAAGTATCGTTAACTCTTCCGCCTCGGTGTCGGTGGATTTAGGATACAGGCGCTGCAAACGTAGGGCCTAATATGCCGCAGCCAGATGAGGAAGGAAGCATCTGGGAAATCAGGGTTAATAATTGATTAATATTTTTATTGATAGTTTGAGGCTCGAGTTTCTGGGGAACATTGGAATACCTGACCTATCCATCCAGGAGTGAAAAATCGGGTGATTGACTCGTTCGACCATGCTTCCAGCGGTCTTCAGATCGAGCACGTAACCGAAGCGGCATTTAGAAAATTCGCGCGGCAACATGGCTCGTCGCCGGAAATCGGCCCGATCGGCACTTATCTCGATGCCGACCACGGGGATCGGGTGTATGGAGAGCCGCATCTGTTCGCCATGTTCGGGTGCGGCGACATCTGTGCCGTCGCCTGCTGCAACCTGGTTGTCCATCGGTTGGGCGAAGGGCACGTCTGCAAGCTCGATTCCATCATCGTGCACCAGTCCATACGTCGGGGCGGGCTTGGCGCGACGCTGGTCAACAAGGCATTTCAGGAGATGATGGATGATAAGCGGTTCGACATCACCTCGTTCTTCAGCTATGCGGTGCACCCTGCGACCGTGCGCCTGCTACGCCCGTTCGGGTTCAGCGAACCACCGCCCACGGGCGCGCCGCTTTTATCGCTCAAGATCAGCGACGCCAACCGCGAACAGCTCGCGACAGAACTCAAGGTCAGGTTCCAGGACGCGGAGCAAAAACTGAAACTCCAGTGCATCTACTGCCGCAAGCACGACAAGCGCGCCCGGCCGTGGTGCGTGCACCGCAAGCACTGAGGGGCCTCCGGGCCTCTCCCGCTCCTGCGCATAAAGCCGGGCTGCACGTAGATACGGTGCTCGCCGAAACTATGACCGTGGCGGCTGAAGCGTAAGCCTCCGGTGAGGGCCGCCTGGACGTTGGGCTACGATTGATGGACTCTCTGGGTTTATGAAGTG
>JAQBTY010000141.1 GCA_027624735.1 Pseudomonadota bacterium
CTTCGCCGCGTTATGTTTCCCCGTGGGGTAAATCCCGGTCACCGGCGACTTTTTCAACGGGCTGTTAAGACGCCAACCCTGGACCGGCGCGAGACGATCAACACCGTGTTAAATATCACCGAAATGGGGTATCTCCCCTGATCGGAGCGATTAACCGGAACCAACCATGGCCTATGCCAGTCTGAGAGACTTTATCGACTACCTCGAGCGTGAGGGCGAGTTAGTGCGCGTCACCGCCCCGGTCAAAACCGCGCTTGAGATCACCGAGATCCAGACAAGGCTGCTGGCGGAAGGCGGACCGGCCGTGCTGTTCGAGAAACCGGTGGGACCCGACGGCAACATCTCTCCCATCCCGGTGCTGGCCAATTTGTTCGGCACGGTGGCAAGGGTCGCCGCCGGCATGCAGTGCACACCGGGCGAGCTGCGCGGGTTCGGCGAACAGCTCGCCTTTTTGCGCCAGCCTGAGCCGCCGGGTGGCTGGCGTGAGGCGCTGGCCATGCTGCCCATGGTCAAGACCGTCTTTGCCATGAAACCGAAAACGGTCTCATCCGCCCCGTGCCAGGAAGTAGTGCTGCAAGGCGATGATATCGATCTGGCGCGACTGCCCATCCAGACCTGCTGGCCCGGCGAGCCGGCGCCCCTGATCACCTGGCCGCTGGTGGTCACCAAAGGCGCGCACGGCGTCAACCTCGGCATCTACCGGCTGCAGGTGACCGGCCGGAACACCACGCTGATGCGCTGGCTTGCCCATCGCGGCGGCGCCGAAGCGCATGCAAATCATACCGGCGCCGAGCCAATGCCCGCGGCGGTCGTGATCGGCGCCGACCCCGGCACCATCATCGCCGCCGTCGCCCCGGTCCCCGAAGCCATTTCCGAATATCAGTTCGCCGGATTGCTGCGTGGCAAAAGCGTCGAGTTGGTGGATTGCAAGACGGTGCCGCTGCAGGTGCCGGCGCAGGCCGAAATCGTCCTGGAAGGCCATGTGTCGCTGACCGAGTATGGCGAGGAAGGCCCCTATGGCGATCACACCGGCTATTACAATGCGGTGGAGAAATTCCCTGTCTTCACCATCAGCGCCATCACCATGCGGCGCGACCCGATTTACCTCACGACCTTTACCGGCCGCCCGCCCGACGAGCCCTCTGTCTTAGGTGAAGCACTGAACGACGTCTTTGTGCCACTGCTGATCCAGCAATTCCCCGAGATCGTCGATTTCTGGCTGCCACCCGAGGCGTGCTCCTACCGCATGGCCGTGGTGTCCATGAAGAAAGCCTATCCCGGCCACGCGCGGCGCATCATGATGGCGGTCTGGTCCTATCTGCGCCAGTTCATGTACACCAAGTTCGTCATCTGCGTGGATGACGACATCGACGCGCGGTCCTGGAAGGACGTGATGTGGGCGGTTTCCACCAATGTGGACCCGGCGCGCGACGTGATGATGGTCGATAACACGCCCATCGATTATCTCGATTTCGCGTCGCCCCAATCCGGCCTGGGATCGAAAATGGGCATCGACGCCACCACCAAGCTCCCCCCCGAAACATCGCGGGACTGGGGCCGCAAGATCCGCATGGACGATGCCACGGTGCAACGGGTCGATGAAATGTGGGCGGAGCTGGGATTGCCGGGTTCTGGCCAGGCGATCTGGAAGTAAGTTGCGGGCGCCCATTTCCCACTGTCCCCGAGTCAACCCATGGCGTAATACTATCGCCACGGTCAATTCACATTTCGAAAAGGTGTCACATGGCTGGGGATAAAGACCCGCTCGATATTCTCGATGGGCTGCTGGCGCGGGTAAAGAAGGCCGGCGGGGACACGGCGGATGCCGGTCTGTTCAAAAGCGCCTCAATCCAAGTGGCGCAGCGGCTTGGTGCCGCGGAAAAGCTTGAACGATCGGAAAGTACCGATGCGGGTTTGCGGGTTTTCATCGGCAAGCGCCAGGCAATCGTCAGTTCCACCGATTTTTCCGATGACGCGCTGGATGCCATGGTCGAACGCGCCATCGCCATGGCCAAGGCAGCGCCCGAAGATCCCTATTGCGGCATCGCCGATCCCGGCCAGATCATCAAGGACGTCCCGGCGCTCGATATTTTCGATCCGACCGAACCGGCGACACAGACCCTGATCGATATCGCCATCGAAGCCGAAGACGCGGCGCGGGCGGTACCGGGCGTCACCAATTCGGAAGGCGCCCAGGTCGGCTGGAGCCATGCCAGCGTGGCAATGGCCGCGACCAACGGGTTCGCGCAAAGCTATTCGGTGTCGGGCAGCAGCTTTTCGGCGTCGGTGCTGGCCGGCGAGGGCACCGGGATGGAGCGCGATTACGATTACGCGACAGCCGTCTATTTCGGGGATCTGCCATCGCCCGCGGCGATCGGCAAGAGCGCCGGCGAACGGGCGGTCAAACGCCTCGGCGCGCGCAAGATGAAGACCACCCATGTGCCGGTGGTTTACGATCCACGCGCTTCGGGCGGATTGGTGCGTCATCTGACCGGCGCCATCAACGGCGCCTCCATCGCGCGCGGCACGTCGTTCCTGAAGGAGTCCATGGGGCAGGCCATTTTCGCACCCGGCATCCGCATTATCGACGACCCGCTGCGCCCGCGCGGCCTGCGCTCCAAACCGTTCGACGGCGAAGGCCTGCCGACCCGGACCAAGACCTTGGTCGACGACGGCAAGCTTATCACCTGGGTCCTGGATCTGGCCTCGGCGCGACAACTCGGGCTTGCCTCGACCGGCAACGCGTCGCGCGGCACCGGCAGTCCTCCCAGCCCCGGCACAACCAATACCTATCTCGAAGCCGGACCTCTGACACCACAAGAGCTGATCGCCGACATCGAGCAAGGGTTCTATGTGACCGAATTGATCGGCATGGGGATCAACGGGCTTACCGGCGATTATAGCCGCGGCGCCAGCGGCTTCTGGATCGAAAAGGGCAAGATCACCTTCCCAGTCAGCGAAATGACCATCGCCGGCAACCTCAAGGACATGTTCAAGGTCATGGTCCCGGCCAACGATCTGGTGTTCCGCTACGGCACCGACGCCCCCACCGTCCGTATCGACGGCATGACGGTCGCGGGGATGTAGGCGGAAGCCTTTGTGTTATCCCGGCCCCGAGCCGGGACCCATTGGATCTAGCCGTGTTATGGGTCCCTCGGCTCGGGGGCCGGGATGACAAGAATTCTCATATTTCAATACATTGCATGTAGCTGACAAGAGCAATCCGCCATGACAGAAACCCGCTGCGTTAGGATCAAGCTAAAACCAAATAGTTTGGACCGTGTCCACGCTTGGGCAGATGAGTTAAACCGCCGGCGAGACGAAGTCAGGGAAGCGCTTCTGTTTGGCCCTGTCACACGCCCGTGCTATAGATTTGCGAGTCGATTTTGCGCGCGATTTGGAGCGCTATAGTTTGTCAGGAATTAACCGCTCATTTCCCCCGGTTCTTAAGGTGTGGGGAATCAACGACGCCACCCTAGGAACCACGAAGCAGCTGGTTGTCCGTCTTGTGCACGACCATCTGCGCCCGCAGGCGCGCCGATTTGCTGTCGCCATTCTTTGCATGATTATCGTTGCCGCGGCTTCGGCGGCCATGCTCTACCTCTTAAAACCGGTTCTGGACGATATTCTTATCAATCAGAATAGAACGCTCCTGTACATCATCCCCGGCGTCATTCTTGGCCTGGCTCTAGTCACCGGTCTGGCTGGCTATGTCGAAGCCGTTTACATGGAAATCATCGGCCATCGGCTTGTTTCCGATCTCCAGGTATCGATATACTCGCGGCTCATACACGCCGATCTCGCCCTGTTTCATGGCACGGCAACCGGTGTTTTGATTTCCCGATTTACCAACGATGCAAGCGCGCTGCGCTTCTCGATCGCGAAAACCATTACGGGACTTGTAAAAAGCACCCTTATGCTTTGCGGCTATGTCGCGGTCATGTTTCTGATGAACTGGCAGCTGGCGCTAATTGCCTTCGTGGTCTTTCCGATAGCGATCTACCCCATCGTGCGTATCGGAAAGCGTATGCGCAAAGTCTTCACCAGCACGCAGATTGAACTCGGCGAATTCACCACCTTGCTGGATGAGACATTCCAGGGCGTCCGCCACGTCAAGGCCTACACCATGGAAGATCGGGAAACCGAGCGCGCCTCGGCGGTGGTCGAGAAACTCTTTGCTCTCTACCGCAAGGTCGCCCGCACACAGGCGATCAGCCGCCCGCTGATGGAATCATTGGGTGGGATCGCCCTTGCCGCCGTCATTCTGGTCGGCGGTCTGTGGGTGATGGAAGCCGGCCTGACCCCCGGTGAATTGATCACCTTTATAGCCGCCTTGCTGGCGGCCTACCGGCCTATGAAGGACCTCGCCAATCTTAACATCACGTTGCAACAGGGTTTGGCCGCCGCCCAACGGGTTTTCAACGTGATGGATATCGAACCGGAAATCGTCGACCGGCCGGGCGCCAAAACGGTGGCGTCCGTAAAAGGTGAAATCCGGTTCGACCGCGTGTCGTTCTCTTATGGCGACAACATCGCCGCCCTCAGCAACATCGATCTTACAATTGCCGCGGGACAGACCGTAGCGCTTGTGGGGCCGTCAGGGGCTGGAAAGTCGACGATCCTCAACCTGATTCCGCGATTTTACGATACCAGTCAGGGAAAGATCACCATCGACGGCATCGACGTGCGGGATGCTACCTTGGCGTCGCTGCGCGGCGCCATTGCCCTGGTCAGTCAGGATATTACCCTGTTCGATGATACGGTCCGCGCCAATATCGCCTATGGCCGTCAGGACGCCAGCGAAGACGATATCGTTGCGGCCGCGCGGGGCGCCGACGCCCACGATTTTATTTTGGCGTTAAGTGACGGCTACAACACTCAGGTGGGTGGTCGCGGCTTGAAACTGTCCGGCGGTCAACGCCAGCGCATCGCCATAGCCCGCGCCATGTTGAAGAATGCCCCGATCCTGTTACTGGACGAAGCGACCTCGGCGCTGGACAGCGAGACCGAACGCCAGGTGCAGTCGGCGTTGGGGAAACTGACCGACGGCCGCACGACGGTGGTAATCGCCCATCGGCTGTCCACGGTCATGGGGGCCGACCGAATTTACGTGATGGATGCCGGCCGCATCCTGGAGACCGGAACCCATGCGGAATTGCTGGCCAAGGGTGGCGCATACGCGCGCCTGCATGCGGTGCAGTTTGCCGACCAGGCGCCGCTTGCAGCGCCAGCCGCAGCATCGGCATAGGCCCCGGGCGATGGCGGGCTAGATGGCCTTTTACAAGACACTGATGCGCAAACCCGCGCTGCGTGCCGGGGCCTGTTGGCTGACGGCCCGTTACATCAGGCTCATCAAAATAGTCGGGCGCTGGTCGGTCGAAGGGACAGAAATCCCTGAAAAGCTCTTCGCGGCGAACCAGCCGTTTCTGGTCGCGTTCTGGCACGGTCGATTATTGATGATGTCGGAAGCCTGGCCCTACCCTACGCCCTTCAACATGGTGGTATCACAACACCGCGATGGCCAGCTCATCGCCCGTACCATCGGCCATCTGGGGTTCGGCAGCATCCTTGGGTCGACCACCCAGGGCGGCAGCACCGTCGTGCGCTCCGTGCTTCGTGCCCTGAAAGCCGGCGAATGCGTCGGCCTGACACCGGACGGACCGCAGGGCCCCAGAATGCGCGCCTCGCCCGGCATCGTCCAGATGGCCAAGCTCGCCGGGGTCCCTATCGTCCCCATCGCCTTTGCCGCACGGCCAAACAAGCTGATCAAGAGCTGGGACAGGCTCATGGTGCCGCTGCCTTTTGGACGTGGAGTCATTCGGTGGGGTAAACCGCTGGAGGTCGCCCGCGACGCCGATGAAGCCGCTGTCCGGAACGCGGCGAAACTACTGGAAGACCGCCTCAACCAGCTGGTCCACGATTTGGACGACTCCCTTGGCCTAGCAGAAGTCGAGCCAGCCACCGCCGAGGCCAAAGCATGATCCTTGGCCTCTATCGCGCCACGGCCATCGTCGGCGAGCCAATGATCCGGCTATTGCTGGCCTGCCGGCGGCAACGCGGCAAGGAAGATCGGGTCCGGTTTAAAGAAAGATTTGGCATACCCTCGCTGCCTCGACCGGCCGGTGGACTAGCCTGGATTCACGCGGCCAGCGTCGGTGAAGCAATATCGGTGCTTAGCCTGATCAATCGGTTGCGCGAAGAGCGACCCAGCCTGACGCTGCTGGTAACGACCGGCACCGTCACATCCGCGGCGATCATGGCGGACAGGCTGCCGGCGGGGGTGCAGCATCAATATGCGCCCGTCGATCACCCGCGCTGGGTTGGCCGGTTTCTAGATCATTGGCGGCCTGATCTGGCTCTCTGGCTGGAATCCGAGTTCTGGCCCAACACGCTGGCGGCCTTGGCAAACCGGCATATTCCTGTCGTCCTGATCAACGCCCGGATATCACCGAAATCATTTGCCGGGTGGAGCCGGTTTCGCGGCACTGCCGCAGCGCTCCTGAATAATTTTTCCCGCTGCCTTGCCCAAAGCGTCGATGATGGTGAAAAATTGACCGCGCTCGGCGCTCTCCAGGTCAGGGTTCCGGGCAATTTGAAATTCGCAGCCGCGCCACTGCCCGCGATAGAAACCGATCTTCAGCACCTCGCCCGGCTGATTGGCGACCGCCCGGTCTGGGCCGCGGTCAGCACCCACCCCGGCGAAGAAGACATCGTCGCCACGTCACATGGCGCCCTGGCGCATCAATTCCCCGATCTGTTGACTCTGATCGTGCCGCGCCACCCCGTTCGGGGGGAGGACATCGCTAAACGGCTTCAGGCGGCCGGCCATACTGTCGCCCGGCGCGCCGCCGGGCAGGTAATCGATGGCGATACCGGTATTTATATTATCGATACGGTGGGGGAGTTGGGTCTGATTTACCGGTTGGCGAAGGTCGCCTTCATCGGCGGATCCCTGGTGCCCCATGGCGGCCAGAACCTGCTCGAGGCAGCCAAGCTCGATTGTGCCATCGTCCACGGCCCCTGGATGACCAACTTCACCGCCATCGTAGCCGAAATGCGGCAGGCCGCGGCCACCGAGGAGATATCGGATTCCGGGCAACTCACCACTGTTGTCGCCACTTTGCTGCAGGACGATGACCTGCGTGGCCGCCGTGTAGCGGCCGCCGCGCGGGTTGCCAAGAAAAAGGACAACATTCTTGATGACGTCCTTGACGAACTGGCGCCGTTCCTGGATGCCGTCGCCCCGCGCCAGGAAATCAGCGCCCCACCCACCCGGTGTCATGCCCCATCCTAAATTCTGGCGCGATGACAACGGGCTGTCGCAGCTGCTTCTGCCGCTTGCAATCGTCTGGAATGCGGTCACCAGGATCCGCATGGGTCTCGGTACGGCATGGCGGGCCCCGGTTCCGGGTGTCTGTGTCGGCAATCTGGTGGTTGGCGGCGCAGGCAAGACGCCGCTTGCGATCGCGCTGGCCCGTCATTTGATCGCCACCGGCCACACGCCGCATTTTCTGTCGCGTGGCTATGGCGGTCGGGAACGCGGCCCGGTCCAGGTCGATTTGCAGCATCACGATGCAAACGCGGTCGGCGACGAACCTCTGCTGCTTGCCGCTGTCGCGCCGACCTGGGTGGCGCGCAACCGGCCGGCCGGCGCGCGCATGGCCTGCGCGGCGGGGGCCGATGTGATCGTTATGGATGATGGGTTTCAGAACCCAACGCTCGCCAAGGATATTTCCGTGCTTGCCATCGATGGCGGTTACGGTTTCGGCAACCACCGCGTGATGCCGGCCGGGCCGCTGCGCGAACGCCTGTCGAGCGGCCTATGGCGCGCCGACGCGGCGGTGGTGATCGGCACCGACGCGACGGGGGCGCTCAACGGTATCCGGCATTACTGCGCGGTCCATAAGGCGCACTTCACGCCATACCCCGATGACGCAATCGCCGGCAAGCGGGTCTTCGCGTTCGCCGGCATCGGGCGACCCGAAAAGTTTTACGCCACGCTGCGTCAGATTGGCTGCACTTTGGCGGCGACAAAGGATTTCCCGGATCATCATTTTTATACCGCCGGGCAGATCATGACGCTGTGCGAAGATGCCGCCGCCCTCGACGCCATCCCGGTGACAACAGAGAAGGATTACGTACGACTATCCGATGATGCGAAGGCTATGATCCACGTGCTTCGGGTCGAACTTGAATGGGCGGATATGTCTTCGCTCGACCAAATTTTAAATAAGATAAGTAGCGATGGCTAAACACGGGCCTGGCGCCAGGAAGCTATACCGCACCATCGGTTACCCGGTGCAGGCGCTGGTCGCCTGGCTTGTGGTTGGATTATTTTCAGCGCTACCGATGGACTGGGCGTCCGGTCTGGGTGGCTGGATAGGCCGCACCATTGGCCCGCGGCTAGGCCTCACGCGCTGGGCGGGCCGTAATTTAAGGCGCGCCCTCCCCGACCTCGACGACGCCCAGATCGCCGACATTATCCACGACATGTGGGATAATCTCGGACGCGTGGTCGGGGAATTGCCGCATCTCCAAAAGATCTCGTTGCCGACGCCGCAAGGGCGTGTCGAGGTGGTCGGCGAGCAACATATCGATTCCAGCCGCCGGAACGGCACTTCCTGTATTCTTTTTTCCGGCCATTACGCCAATTGGGAGGTGTTTGCCCTCGCCGCCCGGGCGATCGGGCTGCCTTACGCGCAAATTTACCGGGCGCCCAACAACCCCTTTGTGGAATCCCTGCTGCACCGTATCCGCGGGCTCGATGTGTCCGATACCGTGCCGAAAGGCGCAAAAGGCGCCCGCGCCGCGGTAAAGACCCTGAAATCGGGACGGCGGATCGGCATGCTGGTGGACCAGAAAATGAATAACGGCATCCCGGTGCCGTTTTTTGGCTTGGACGCCATGACCGCCTCGGCGCCGGCCGATCTGTCGCTTCGCTACAATTGCCCGGCCATTCCGGCCCGCATTGAGCGTCTCGGCGGCTGCCATTTCCGCCTCAGCTTTTACCCGCCGCTCACCCCGCCAGCGACCGGAAACCGCACCACCGATTCAGCCGCCATGATGCTGGCGGTGAACAGCCTACTGGAAGACTGGATCCGCGATCGCCCCGGCCAATGGCTCTGGCTGCATAACCGGTGGCCGGACGCCTGAGGAAACAGGCAGACGGGTAGCCCCACCCTGCTTACTTATTTCCCATCATACCGGCCGACGTGTTTACCGCCGCGTGCATGTTGCGGGCGAAGTCGGATGCTTGTTCGACCGACATGGTGATGGCGTTGGTGGCGTATTCCTTGACCGACAGGATGGCCGGCATGGGTGCCTTGTCGAGGGCGGCGCACACCATCTCGAGCTGTGCGTCCAGCCTGTCGTCCGGCACCACGCGGCTGACGAGGCCATAGGCCAGCGCCGTCCGGGCATCGATTTCCTCGGTGGAGTAGGTCAGATACAGCGCGCCCTTGCGGCCGACCCGGTCGATCAGCGACGACATGGCCATGGTGGGCATGATGTTGTGGCCCATTTCCGGTAGGGCGAAGCGCGAACTTTCCGCCGCGATGGTGATGTCGCAGACCGACGCGATGGCGCAGCCGAAGCCGAGCGAGCGGCCCTGCGCGGCGCACACCACCGGGATCTTCGACCGGCGGAACGAGCCATAAAAATTGAACACCACGTCCGAGCGCCGGCGCGAATCCAGCGCGTCGGTGGGTTTGCCAGGCTCGCGGCCTTCGGGGTCGCGGCCGAGGCAGAAATCATCGCCGGCGCTGCGGAACACGATGTATTTGGAACTGGCCGCCGCCTCATCGATCATGTTGGCAAGCTGTGCCGCCATGGGATCGCTGACCAGCCCGCCGCAATCGGCGCGGTTAAGCGTGATATGGGTCGCGTCGCCTTTTTTCTCGCATAGAATTTTATCTGCCATGGTTTTCTCCCTTACTCGATGATTGCGACTTTTTCTTCGCGGATGCGGAACGGTAAATGGATACCCGTGATGTTCATTGCCTCACGCCTCCTGCCCCGCATGAGAAGACTGTCCATCCCGGATCGCGCGCCAAATCTTTTCGGGTGTCGCCGGCATGTCCATGTGGCGCACGCCAAATTCGGCCAGCGCGTGGACGATTGCATTTATCAC
>JAQBTY010000142.1 GCA_027624735.1 Pseudomonadota bacterium
ACGCGGATCATTTTCGACATAAATGGGCGGCCCACGGGCCGCCCATTTTATATGAACCGCGAGTTAGCCTTTCCAAAGATCCCGGAATTGGGTTGCGACGATGTCGTCATAGGGCACGGCGTCTCCTTCGAGCAGCCCGGCGGCCTGGGCGAAGCTGTTCATGCCGGCGACGTTTTCCTCATACAGCGCAGCGTCGTAATAGGGCAGATCGCGCTCGATCAGGGTGGCGATAAGGCCCGCTTCCTTGGCCGGGAACAGTTTTTGGGCGACTTTGGTCGCCAGGCTCACATCGTGTTTTAGTGCTTCAAGGGTTTTGACGATAGCGCGCACCGCGCCGGCGGCGATCTCCGGCTGTTCGTCCACCAGCTTCTGCGTGGTGGCGAGCGCCGGCTGGGTAAAGCGGAAGGCGGCGGGCGGGCCGTCACCCCGGCGCACGTCGATGACGCATTTGGCGATGCCGCTGGTCACCGCAACTTCAGCCCCCATACCGTTGGCCCAGAATCCATCGATTTCGCCATCGATCAGCGCCTGCGCGGCGACCACGCCAAAGGATTTTCCGGCCGGGATGCCACCTGGCGGCAGGCCAATGGTGATGTTTTCGGCTTCAATATCGATGCCCGCCGTGATCAGAAGCTGACGGAACCCCACGTCGACGCCGGGCGCGGCACCGATTCGCAGCCCCTTGAGCCCGTGGACCTCACCCTTCTCAACAGCGATGTCATTGCGCAGCACCAGAAACCAGTACATGCCCTGGCTAAGCGCGCACAGCACTTTGGATCCCCGCCAGCGCGGAAATGCCCAGAGCGGCGCATGGGCCGACCCGGCGACAAAATCGGCTTTGCCGTCGCGCAGCGCTTCATAGGATGCCGGGACCGGGAAGATCAACTCGATCTCCGCGTCCATCCCTTCGTCCCTGAAAAAACCAAGCTCGACCGCGGCGATGGCGGGAAAGTAAGAATTGGAAACCAGATCCGGCAGGGCAATTTTATAGATCATCGGGGCATCCTTGTTCGAAAGTTTGGGACGCCATCATGCTGATGGGCGCGGGTGGGCGCAAGCTGGCGCAAAAATTTATGTGATGGAACCCCTCCGACGACAAGGCGCGACAACGGGGCAGATATCCCTTTGGCGCAGGGCCGTTCACGATCCTTTGAAGAGGGCGGCGCATTTTCGCGGGCCCTCATGGTTGCGAGATGGCCATCCGGCCCTTACTTAGAGAGCAACCACAGGAGACGCTGAATATGATTCCCCATGTTTTAAAGGCTTGGGCCTTAAAGTTCGGATTTTTCGCTGCCGCGCTGTCGGCGCTAACTCTAATGGCCTCTATTGGCGCGGCGACGGCTTCTGAAACGAAGACCATGCTGTCCAAGGGTGAGGCCGTGGCCACCTTCGCGGGCGGCTGCTTCTGGTGCGTCGAATCCGATTTCGATTTTGTTCCCGGCGTGACCAGAACTGTTTAGGGCTATACCGGCGGGATCCTGAAAGATCCCACCTACCAACAGGTCAGTGCGGGCAATTCCGGTCACATCGAAGCGGTCCAGATCTATTTCGACCCAAAGAAGGTCAGTTATGAAAAATTGCTCGATGTGTTCTGGCGCAGCGTCGACCCCACCGATAAGGGGGGGCAATTTTGCGATCGGGGGGACAGCTATGCCACCGCCATTTTCGCCAATTCACCGGAACAGGAGAAAATCGCCGAAGCATCCCTCACCATGCTCGGGAAATCCGGGGTGTTAAAGCAGCCCATCGTGACGCCTGTCAGGACCGCCGGCGCTTTTTACCCAGCCGAGGGCTATCATCAGGATTACTACACCAAGAATCCCCTCCGCTATAAATTCTACAGGCTTTCTTGTGGCCGCGATGCGCGGATCAAGGAATTATGGGGCGCCGAAGCCCACAAAGGGATCGAAAAGCACTAATTCACCGTTGGCCACGCCTACTCAATCGCGGAAATTTACATACTGAAGCGGTTGACCGCTGAGACTGCTTTCCTTGACCAGGGCCATGGCAGCCTGCAGATCGTCGCGCTTTTTGCCGGTTACGCGCAGTTCGTCACCCTGAATTGCAACCTGGACCTTGATTTTTGATCCCTTGAGGGTTTTTACAACCTTCTGGGCCAGCTCGCGCTCTATCCCCTGTTTGATGGCGACGGTCTGGCGAATCGAATTGCCGAACGCGGCCTCCGGCTTCTGAAAATCGAGCGAGCCTACATCAACTTGTCGCTTGGCCATGTAACCGCGCAGCAGTTCCTGCACCTGTTTCAATTTCAGCTCGTCATCGGCCTTGAGCAGGATGGCCTCATTTGTGCGTTCGATGGAGCATGAACTGCCTTTAAAGTCGTAACGCGTACCAATTTCCCGCATGGCGCCCTGGATCGCGTTGTCGACTTCCGGCATCTCGGTGCGTGAGACGATATCGAAGGATGGCATGGCTTTCTCTCACTGGTTTTACGACGTCGCGTGATTATACAACACTCAAGCAGTGTGTTTCACCCTTTACGTAGTAGCGACTCGCGTAGTAGCAACGAAATAGCGCGGCGGCCTTCCGCCCCAATAGGATTGGGGTTTTATTCGGGAACCAGGTAGGCTATATGACCGTAACGTTGCGTATTTCAGAGAAGGGTCTAAAAAATGGCCGTGATGAGCCCCTTTGTGAAGATGTTTGCCCACTCGCCGTTCAAGCCCCTGCAAGAACATATGCGTGTTGTCGTGAATAGCGCCAATCAGGTTCCTGGCCTGTTCGAAGCGGTCCATGACGATGACAAGGACAAGGTCGAGGAAATCCGCGACCTTATTTCCAAGCTCGAGAACGACGCCGACGGCATTAAGAACGAGCTCCGCGAACATTTGCCGAAAAGCATGTTCATGCCAGTGGATCGGCGGGACCTGTTGGAAATTCTCAATCTCCAGGATTCCATCGCCGATACAGCCCAGGACATTGCGGGAATGATGGTGGTCCGGCGGATGAAACTCCCGGAACCGGTCTATAAACCGATGCTGGCGCTTACCAAACGATGCATCGATGCCTGCAACCAGCTGGCCAAGATCATGGAAGAGATGGACGAGCTGCTGGAAACCGGTTTTCGCGGACCGGAGGCCGACAGGGTCATGCGCATGATCGATGAGCTCAACAAGATTGAAACCGATACAGATACTCAGGCGATCACCGTCATGCGCGTTTTGTTCGAGCATGAGGACGAGATCGGGCCCGTGTCGACCATCATGTGGGACCGGGTGATCCACTGGATCGGCGATCTTGCCAATTTTGCCGAACGAGCCGGCAATCGTCACCGTCTCCTGCTGGCCAGATAACCAGAATTCACCGCGTTCCCGAGTTTACCGCCCCATGGAAATAATCGCCCAGTACGGCTCTACCCTGATCATGCTCGCGGTGGTCTTCGGCGTGTTCATGGCCTGGGGCATTGGCGCCAACGATGTTGCCAACGCGCTCGGCACCTCGGTCGGGTCCGGCGCCATTACTATCAAGACCGCCATCATCGTCGCGGCAATTTTTGAATTCGCCGGCGCCGCGTTGGCTGGCGGCAGCGTCACCCGCACCATCCGCAAAGGCATTATCGATCCTGGTGCGATCGTCGATCGCCCGGAGATCCTCGTTTACGGCATGCTTGCTGCCTTGCTCGCCGCCGCCTGCTGGCTGGCGGTCGCGTCGGCCAAGGGCTGGCCGGTCTCCACTACCCACTCCATCGTTGGCGCCATTGTCGGTTTTGCCGTGGCGGGTATCGGCGTGGAGGCGGTGGCCTGGGGCAAGATCGGCCTGATTGTCGCCAGTTGGGTGGTGTCGCCCGTGCTCGGCGGCGGCTTTGCCTTCCTGCTCATGCTGAGCATCCAGAAACTGATCTTCAATGCTGACCGGCCGTTTAACGCCGCGGTAAAATGGGGACCATATTTTATATTCCTGGTCGGGTTCGTGATTTCGCTGATCACCCTGTTCAAGGGGCTGACGCATCTCAAGATCGATCTGAGCATACCGGCCAGTTTCCTGATCGCCGCCGCAATCGGGTGCGCCGTTGCTATTGTCGGCAGAAGCGCCATTCGCCGGGTCACCGTCGATGAAGAGGCCGACCGGGAATTTCATTTTGCCAGCGTGGAACGCGTATTTGCGCCGATGATTGTGTTCACCGCCTGCGCCATGGCGTTCGCACACGGTTCGAACGATGTGGCCAACGGCGTCGGGCCGATGGCCGCGGTCTACGGGCTGGTTAAATCGGGCGGCGAGGTAACCCAGAAGCTGCCGTTGCCGTTCTGGATGCTGGCGCTCGGCGGCGCCGGCATCGTGCTCGGGCTCTGCACATACGGCTATCGCGTGATGCAGACCATCGGCGGTAAAATCACCGCGCTGACGCCGACCAGCGGCTTCTGTGCAACGGTAGCCGCCGCCATCACTGTCGTCTTCGCCTCGCGTACCGGCATGCCCGTCTCCACCACCCATATCGCCGTCGGCGCTGTGATGGGGGTCGGTCTGGCGCGTGGGTTCGCAGCGCTCGATCTGCGGGTCGTCGGTAGAATTTTTGCCTCCTGGATCGTAACCCTACCGGCTGGCGGGCTCCTCGCCGCCGCGTTCTTTTTCATGCTCAAAGGCATCTTTTCGCCTTAGCGCCGCGTCTCCCTTGGGCAGCAGCATAACGGCCAGGAAGATCAGCAATGCCGCCGCGGCCAGCAGTTTGAACAGCGCGCTGAAGCCCCAGGCGCCGTGTATCCAGGCAATCAGAGGCACCGCCGACGCACTCACCGAAAAAGTCACGATATAGCGCAGCGCATAGGCCCGGCTGCGCCATTGGCTGCGCGCGATGCGCCCCACCAGAACATCGTTGATGGGAATCTGCCCGAACACGGCTAGCATGAAGCCGATGGCAACCAGAAGCGACGCCATGCCACTGAGATGCGTCATGATGGCCAAGAAGCACGCCTGGGTGATCGCGACCACGGCAAAGATTGTGCGTAACGAATAAGTGTCGAGAAGATACCCGACGACAAGCTGCGCCATGGCCGCCACCGAGAACACCACGAACGCATACCAACCCACCAGGGTAGCGGTACCCGCCAGGTCGGTCAGCCGTTCGTCGAAAATCTTTGGCAGGGAAAATGTTGTACTTTGAAATATCAGCCCGCCGATGGCCGTGGTGAAAAAGATAATGCCGAAAATCCGCCACAGCCGGTTTCTTGAAATCGGATCGGTGTCCGCTTTCTTACCGGCCGTCCCCGCCGCCGCCCTCGCCGCCGCCCAGCCGGTACGGACAAACCACAGATAAAGTCCGCCGATCACCATGGACACCGCACCCGGAACAAAATAGGCGCTGCGCCAGCTCGACGTATCGATCAGGAAGCCCGATAGAAGCGCTGCACTCGCAACGCCCATATTTCCGAAGACGCCGTTTATGGCCAGCGCCACGCCGGTTTTATCGCGCCCCTGCACGATCATGGCGAGACCGACCGGATGATAGATCGCGGCGAAAATCCCGACCAGGGTCAGGCAGAGGGCAAGCTGTACCGGGCTGTCGGCCAGGCCGGCGAGCAGGGCGCTGGCGCCGATGCCAATGAAAAAAATCACCATCATCCCTTCGCGGCTCCACCTGTCGGCGAGCCATCCGGCAGGAATGGCGCACAGGCCGAAGGCGATGAAACTCGGCGTTGCGTATGGAACCAGCGCCCCATAGCTCAGGCCCCATTCGGTGGTGAGTCGCAGCGCCGCGACTGTCGCGAAAACCAGTACGAAAAAATGGTCCAGAAAATGGCCCACATTGAGAAACAGAAAACGTATTTGGCTGCGCTGCACGAACAAAGTCTCCGAATTGACCCCGGATTACCTGTAGCTGTTTCATTATTGTCTTCTAAGAAAACGGAACAAAGCGCAATTGTTGCCGAGAATTCGGTCCTTACCCATGGACTTACCGCGCCTGAGGGTTTTCTATGGGCGGGAACCGAACACGTGCCGGAACACGGCTTTACCCATGAGGAAAATATGATGGCTGACATCAAAAGTGACTACATAAAACCGCTGGAAAACGCACTGGAAGACGGCACGCCCTGTGTGCTGGGCACGGTTTCGGCCGACAACACGCCGGAAATCAGCCCAAAGGGCAGCATCATCGTCTATGATTCGGGACGTTTAGCCTTTTGGGAGCGCTCGCACCGCGGCGCGGCGGGCAACATCGCCAAAAATGCCCAGGTGGTGGTCTATTACCGAAATCCGGACCACGCTGAATCCCTGCCGCAGGGCGGGGCGCTGCGTCTGTACGGCACCGCCAGCGTCATCACGGATGATGCGGTCACGACCGATGTCTATGACCGCATGCCCGAACGCGAACAAAAGGCCGATGCGGGCCGTAAGGGCCACGCGGTGATGATCGCTGTCGACCGCATTACCAATTTGCGCGGCGACGACGTTTAGCGCCAGCTCTTGTCGTCGAACAATATCTTGAAACAGGGGCGGCGTTGAACATCACCGCCCCTGTTTGGACTCATAGCCCGAGCAGCGCGCGCGTATTGTCCTCATAGATCATCTGCCTGTCGCCGTCAGCGCAACGCAGCGCCTCTATAACCTCGATGGTCGAGCGGATGAGGTCTTCGCCGCCGGCGAGGTCGTAGGGGCAATCGGTCGCGAAAAACGAATGATCGGCGCCGAAGAAATCGAGCCCCGCCTGACTGGCCGCCTGCGCGCCAAACATGGCGGTGTCTCCGTAGAACATCTTGAAATAATCGATCATCGGGCGCTTCAGCCGATCCGCGAAGCCCTTGCCGTCGGGAGACATGACGGCGTTGCGGCGCTCCCACAGCGGTGAAAAGCGACCCTCGGCGTGCGGCGCATAGGCGCCCCAATGGTGGGCAATAATTTTCAAGTTCGGGATTTCGTCGAACATGCCCGAACAGACGATACGGGTCATCGCCGCCGTGGTTTCATAGGCCCAGCCGATCCCCCAGAATATTTCATAGTGCGAGCGGTCCTCCGACAGATAATCGGGATGGGTCGCCGGCCGCGTCGGGTGCAGCCACACCGCTTTGCCACGGTCCGCGATCTTGGCGAAAATGTCGCGGAATTCGGGCTGATCGAGCGCTTTTTGGTCGACGCTCGAATGAATCTGGAAACCCACCGCGCCATGTTCGTCCAGCACCCTATCCACCTCGCGGACCGCTGCGTCGGTATTGTTCATCGGCAGCGAGGCGATAAACCACGGCATGCGGTCGGGATATTCGCGGCAGATCCGCGCCATCCCGTCATTGGCGACACGAGCGAGTTCTGGCGACTGGTCGGGCCCGGCGATCAAATCGAGCGGCGGCTGGGAAATGGAAATGATCTGTTGATAATCGTCAAACTTATCGATGACTTTCATGCGGGCGTTCATGTCATAGAGTTCGTCCATAGCCTTCCAGCGCTTTACCGCGGTCGCGGGCATGAGCTTTTCCGCCGCCTCGAAAAACTCCTCCGGAAAGACGTGATTGAAGACATCGATTTTCATGGTTTTCCCCTTTCGATTGCCGCGACCCCGTACAGTTTCTATACCTGCAGACATCGGGCTATGCCAGAGGGGTTGGAAATTTAGCGGGTGGCCCTATTGCGTTGGACCGCGGCCTTTCCGGTAGCCTATACCCGGTCCTCTGAAAATGTTGTTCTGCGTCGTGACCGGGTGGCTCCCCCGGTTCCAGATGAAGTTCGTGCGCCGTGAAGTATTGTTTTGAAAGACGTTGTCTTCGATTTTGATAAAGCGGCTGGGATTTACAACTTTTCCTTCCTCACCGATCGCGATCAAGGCTTTGACATTGTCGGATAACGGGCCTTTTTCGATGTAATTGTTCCGGATGGTCGCTGTGCCGCTATCGGGCAAATTGATGGCGTAGCTCGCCGTGCCGGTGGCGCCGTCCAGAAGTCGATTGGCGATAATATTGGAATCAAGTGCCCGTGATTTGATGTGGTGGCCGAACTTTTGACCGGCGAACCGCGAATTGGTGATAGACAGATAGGCAATGCGGCCGGCGTAGACGCCGTGTCCGCAAAATGTCGGGCAATCGCCGTTTTGTTCGAACCGTGAATCAGAAATGACCATTTCCGACTGGCGTTCGTTGTGGGTAAGAATGCCCATCTGATTGTTGTGGAACCAAGTATTTCTGAGAGTCAGCCGTCCGGAACCTTCCCACCGTATGCCGGCGCCGTTCCTGTGTTGGACACGCGCGCCAGAAAACCGAACATTGCTGATCCGCACCGGTGACGCATAGAACACCCAGATGGCCTTGCGATGGCAGGTAACGTCCTTGACGTGGGCGTAACCGCCGACACCTTCTATGGTGATATTGGCGGTGCGCCACACTGCGCAGTCGCGATAGACGCCGGCATCGATCATGATCCGATCCCCGGGCCGGGCGATCTTTGCTGCCGCCGATGGCAGTTTGAGCGCCCGTTCGGGGCCGACCAGAAGGAGGCGATGGCCCACAGCGTCCGTCTTTGCCGCGGTCTCGGCCGCCAGCGATGGCAATGGCGCAATGCCCGCGAACAAGATTAAGGCACAGCCCAATCGACAGTACGGATGCAGGACTGTCCCCTTGTTCTTCATGGCATCATTATCCAGTTGACGGCTGTGACCACGGCAATCCCCAGCAGACCGAACACGACGACAAAGCGTATGTTGGGTCCATAGGCGACGCGTTCCAACGGCACGTTAAACATGGTGCTGGCGGCGGCAACGGACACCGCCGACAGCCCGGTCATCGAGCTAAAGGCCCAACCGAGCAGGCCTGCCTGCATCAGGGCAAGATCGGATACGCCGATCGGAAGCGTTCCAAACAGCACCAGCATCACCGTAGCAGTCACAACCTGATGAATCCCTGCCAGCCCCAGAACGGTCATGCCGATGACGACGGTCGCGATCACGGCATAGGGCGGCGGCGCCATAGAAGTGATCTGATCGCCAATTCCGCCAGCCTGTAGCGCCTGTTCCAAAACTTTACCCAAGGCAAACGCGCAGGTTAGCAGCGCGATTTCCCCCCTGACCGCGCCGACACTCCGGCCGGCCTGACGCACCGCAACGCGCAGATGGTCAATGCTTTGGGCCAGCAGACCACAGATGCACAGAACGGGTATGCCGACGACCAGACACTGCAGCGTCGTCAACGGTGTTACCGCGTTGAGCCCCAGTACGGCGGCGGCGGCCAGCGCGACCGGCGGAAGGACCGGCGAGAACGCGCGCAACGCCTGCCATAGCGCCTTCATGCCGACATCCGGCGTATACATCCATTGCGCGACCGCCAGACCAAGCGCGCAAAGCGAGAGGCCCAGCGCCATGATTTGCCACAACGGCACGTCCGGAAGATGTTCCGCGGAAATCGCCATGGCCAGCCAGAATGGCGACCACAGACACGCCAGGCACATGCCCCGCTGGCAGGCTTCAGCGGCCGATTTGCGAACTTCATATGGCGCATCATGGCCAATGATTGGCGCAAAAATAGGCATGACGCCAACGATGAGCGCCGTACCCAGCACGTTTGTGCCCACAAGGAGCCCGCTGATGCGCGCGCCGGCACTGAGCGGCTCAACCAGTTTCCGCGCCCGGCCAATCTCGGGGCGCAAATCGGCGGTCGCGCGCATGAGAGTCAAGGTTCCGAAAAAGGCGGAAAAGATAACCGCCTTTTCCATCCCCTGCCAAAGCGCCGCCCAGGTATCCAGCCACGCCGCGAGCGCGAGGGCGGACAGCGTGAGAAGAAGGCTGAGGATTTGCAGCTGAAGCCGGATTCGCCGGAAACTCAGGACGACGTAAATAAGGAGAATACTGCCGCTGGCCATGACAAGCTGCGGGTGTGGCCAAAAGATGCGGAGGATGGCCGTTATCCAAAGTACGAACAGCACATAATTGTCGATGCGCAGACGGCCGGACCCTAGCATGAATTGTCCTGATTTAGACACGGTGTTAGGGGTTAGACTCTAACCCTGGCTACCATACGATCCCGCTTTATACGCGCCAATGTGGCATCTGGCCATTGACAGCGGACCATACTGGGCAGGCGCGGCGATTTTGCAATCCAGTGAAGTTCTATGCCGATGAAGAGATATTTATTGTATACTCCGCTCACGTCAGAACCCGAAAATCCTTTGGAGATATG
>JAQBTY010000143.1 GCA_027624735.1 Pseudomonadota bacterium
CCGCGCCACGCTTGACGGAAACTCCATATTTATGACAGCGTAGCTCTACCGGGGTGAGCAATTACGATTCGTTTGACTCATAAAGTATCCGGACGGACACTAAGGGGTTAGGCTAATTGCCAACACAATGCCTGGAACAATCCAGGTGAAACAGGGAGGCGGGGATGAGCATGGAAGGCGAGAAATTCGTCGATGTGGGCAGCGTCAGGACCCGCTACGTGGAAAAAGGCGCCGGCGATATTGTCGTGCTGTTCCATGGCGGCAATTTCGGCGCCACCAGCAGCGCCGATGCGATCGAGGATTGGGGCCGGACCATCGACGATCTGGCTCAATGGAGCCACGTATTCGCCATCGACAAGCTGGGGCAAGGCTATACCGGCAACCCTCAATCCGATGACGATTACACTATGGCGGCCGTCGTCAGGCATGCCCACCAGACGCTCAAAACGCTCGGTATCGAAAGCGCGCATCTGATCGGCCATTCGCGCGGCGGGTACCTGACCTGCCGGCTGACCGTCGATTATCCCGAACTGGTCAAATCCTGCATCATCGTCGACAGCAACACCTGCGCGCCGGGCACCGGCACAAACGAGGTGGTGTTCGCCAACCGGCCGGGTGAGGCGCTGACCCGGGAAAGCCAGCGCTGGGTTTTGGAAAAATATTTATACAGCGCGGACTGCGTCACCGAAGACTGGCTCGACGCGCTGGTCGACATCGCCCAGCAGCAAAAATACGCCGAAACCATCGACAAGATGAGCAATGACGGATTCCTCTGGACCAAGTTTCTGCCCGGGCTTCTGAGCGACAAGGAAGACATGTTCCGGATCCTTCAGACCCGCGGCATCCAGCGCCCGGTACTGCAGATCTGGGGCAAGAACGACCCGACCGTACCGCATGCGATGGCGTTCGATCTCTATCGCATCCTGGCGGAAAAAGAGCGCCGCGCGCGCTGGCAGATCTTCAACGAAGCCGGCCATTTCAGCTTTCGCGAACAGCCCAAGCGGTTCAACGAGGTGGTCCGCAGTTTCATAGCCGCGTGTTGAGGAGACGATCATGGATTTTTCACAAGCCAAATTCGTCGATGTCGACGGGATCAAGACGCGCTATTTCGATAAGGGCGAGGGCAAGACGGTAGTGCTGTTTCACGGCGGCAATTTCGGCTCGCCCCATGGCGCCGATTGCGCCGCCGACTGGAATCTGAATTTCGACGGGCTGTCGCGGGAATGCCGGGTCATCGCGGTCGATAAGATCGGCCAGGGTTACACCGACAACCCCAAACGCGATGAAGATTACACCATGGCCTCGGTGGTCCGCCATGCGCTGCGCTTTCTGGAAGCGCTCGACCTTGGCGACTGCCATATCGTCGGGCATTCGCGCGGCGCCTACCTGACGTGCCGCATGACGCTGGAAGACCCGTCGCGGATCAAATCCAACATCATGGTCGACACCTCGACGCTGGGTCCGGGACATGGCCGCAATCACATCGTCTTCGCCGATACGCCGCAGCCCTTTTTGAGCCGCGAAAGCCAGCGCTGGGTGATGGAGCATTATTCCTATAATCCGAAATGCGTCACCGAGGACTGGCTCGATGAGCTGATGCGGGTCGCCGCCTTGCCGAAATATATGGAATCGGTGGAAAAAATGGAGTCCGGGCTGCTGAATTCAGTCTTTCTGCCAAGTCATGGCCGCCAGAAGGCGGAGACGTTCGACTGGATCATGGCGCGCGGCACCGGCCGGCCCAATTTTCTGATCTGGGGACACAACGATCCCACCGCGACCATCGATCAGGGTTTCGTCCTGTTCGACATGCTGGTGAAACACGAGCCGCGGACCGAAATGCATGTCTTTAACCAGTCCGGCCATTTCACCTATCGGGAGCACCCCGAAGCGTTCAACCGGCTGGTCCTCGATTACGTTCACGGCCTTTAGAATATTTTGGCACAGCGTTCCATCCCCTAGCGGACAGGCAGCATGCCCCCAACGATTTTCCCGACCGGCGTCACGATCTACGACCCTGACAAGGCCTATAATTGCTTCGTCAGTTTTGATGGAAGGGATGGCCATGCCTATCTGATCGACATGAACGGCAATGACGCCAAAGTCTGGACCTACTGTGGGATGCCGGCGGAAATTATCGATCCCGCGCTAATCGACGGTCAGCGCGGTCACGCGCTGCTTCAGGGCGAGCGGCATTCCTTCGGCAATGAGACGCTGATGGAGCTTGATTGGGACGAGAAAATTGTTTGGCAGTGGGGCGAAAAAGCACCCGGTGGCACGGTCAAACAGAGCCATGACGTGGCGCGGTTGGCCAACGGCAATACGCTCGTGCTTTGCCGGTTGCCGCACCGTGTGCCGGCGATCGCGGATGAGCCGATCATGGATCAGGCCTTCTATGAGGTCACCCAAGATGGCGATATTGCGTGGCAGTGGCTGTCGAGCGATCACATCGACGAATTCGGTTTATCGCCGGAACAGCGGGAGCTGCTGCTCAGCGATACGATGCGGCCGAGACGGACGGGCCTTCTTGCGCTCAACAACATGTCGCCGCTCGGTCCCAACAAATGGTTCGATTCCGGTGACCGGAGATTCCATCCCGACAACATCATGACCTGTTCGCGCGACGGCAATTTTGTCGCGATCATCGCCAAATCGACGGGCGAGGTGGTCTGGCGGATGGGGCCGGATTATCCAGGAGCCTACAATTTCTCCAAGAAGAGCTTTATCGGTGACCTGCCGCGGCCGGTCGATTCAATCTCCGGCCAGCACGACGCTCATGTGATCCCCAAGGGCCTTCCGGGGGAAGGCAATGTGCTGATCTTCGACAACCAGGGAACAGGCGGCTTTCCACCGGTCTATCTGGAGCTGTTTCAGGGATCGCGGGTGCTTGAAATCGATCCCATGACTAGGGAAATCGTCTGGCAATATGACGGGATGAGCTCGGGTGCCCAATTCTGGACCTTTATGAGCTACCATATGAGCAACGCGCGCCGCCTGCCCAATGGCAACACGCTAATCTGCGAGGGAGATTTCGGGCGGCTGTTTCAGGTGACCTCGTCTGGCGAAATCGTCTGGGAATATGTCAATCCGCGCTTCATGAAGGAGATCGAGCCCGGCTTTACGGGCAAGCCCAATGCCTTTACCTCAATCTTCATGGCCGACCGGAACTGGATCTACCGCGCCCAGCCCGTGCCCTACGATTGGGTCCCCGACGGTACGCCGCACGACGAGATCCCGGTTGTTCCACCCGACAATCGACACTATCGCGTGACCGGCAGTTAGATCGGAACATGCTCTAAAGCACAGGCGATTTGGGCGGCAGCCAGGGTTACGAATTGCTGATTTCTCTTTTCCGAGTGGGAAAATAGGAAGAATGTTATGCTATTGTTTTGTATGGATGACTGGTCGCAGGAATCCTTTTTAATGGGAGTACAGTGTTGATGATGAAAAATTTATTCACCCGCTGGGGGCTGGCTGCCCTGGCTATTCCGCTCATGTCGATTTCCGCCAACGCGGAGTCGGTGTCGGATTTCTACAAGGGCCGTACGATCTCGTTGATAATAAGCGCTGGCGCCGGCGGCGGTTACGATTCGTACGGGCGCACCGTGGCGCGGCACATCACCCGGCACATTCCCGGGAACCCGAGCATCATCGCGCAGAATCGGCCGGGTGCCGGCGGGCTGGTCATGGCCAACTATATGTACAACATCGTGCCAAAGAACGGTTCGGTCTTCGGCGCCGTTCACCGTAACATGCCGACCGATCCGCTGATCGGCGAAAAGGGCAACAAAATAAAATACGACCCAATCAAGTTCAACTGGCTGGGCAGCGCGAATTCGGAAGTAAGCATCTGTGCGTCGCGGTCGGATTCGCCGGTAAAGACGTTCCAGGATGCGATCGACAAACAGATAATCCTGGGCGCCGAGGCGAACAGCGATATCGAACAGTTCCCGGTCGTGATGAATAACCTGATTGGCACCAAGTTCAAGATCATCACCGGTTACCCCTCGGGTACGGCGGTAAATCTTGCCTTCGAACGGGGCGAGGTGCAGGGACGCTGCGGCTGGTCATGGTCGTCCTTCAAGAGCCAGAAAATGGACTGGTTGAAGAACGGTTTCGCCCATGTGTTTGTTCAGATTGCGCTCAAGAAACATCGCGATATGCCGGACGTGCCGCTGGTCATGGATTACGTGAAGGATCCGGACGCCGTCCAGGCCCTGAAACTCATATTTTCACGCCAGGAATTCGGCCGGCCCTTCTTCGCGCCGCCGGGGGTGCCGAAGGAACGCGTCGCCGCGCTTCGGGCCGCTTTCTGGGAGACCATGGAGGACCCGCTTTTCATCAAGGATATCGAAAAGCAGAAGCTGGAGCTCAATCCGATGAACGGCGAGGATCTGCAGGCGCTGATCGTGGATCTGTATAAATCGCCCAGGAATGTGGTGCAGTCGGCGATCGATGCAACACACCCGCAGACCAAGCTCGCCAAGGCGAAAATCAGGCTGATTACCCAGAAGGGCAGGATAGAAGAAGTCGTGAAGGGCGGGCGCAGCATCGTCTTCCTGCATGGTGGCAAGAAGCTGAAGGCCAATATTTCCGGCAGCAAGACCGCCGTCATGATCGGCGGCAAGAAGGCCAACCGGAAAGAGATCAAGGTAGGTATGAACTGCAGCGTTACCTATCCCGGCCCCGGCCAGCAGGCCAATAAGGTCGATTGCGCCCATTGATCCGGGAAACCATTTTGTAACAAAGGCCCTGTCGCCAACCGGCGGCAGGGCTTTTTTCGTCCGCAGGTGACATCACATCCAGCGTGCGCTGGGGAAATCACAGGATGCAATTTACAGGATAGTGACGGCAGAGAAGTCTTAGCCTTAATTTTGTGTAAATGTTTTGCATTGTAGCTTCATCGTGCTGGGGCTCCATTCGGGGCCTTCATGTAAGAGCATGCGCTTCGTCCCGCGTAATGAAGGGCGCGCTCGCCGATTTGGGTTGTCGCGATGTTTGGCTGGACCAAAGATCTCCCGGTTCTGTTTCGGTCGCCGCTTTGCCGGCACATTGCGTTCGCCGTATTTCTCAGCATCATCGCCATTGAAACAGTCATTCTGGTGTCGTCATATTGGAGTCAGGAGGCTCGATTATTGGCGGATCTCGGCGACCACGCCCGAATCGTCGCCGTATCGACCGTCAATGGCCGCGATGATCGCATCGAGCCAGCTTTGGCCGCGCCGATTGCTGAGCGCATGCTCTTGCACCCGGACATCAAGGGCGTTGTTCTCGTCTCCTCGGACGGCGCACCCGTGGCCGAAGCCGGCGAACGCATCCGGGCGGTCGAACTCGATAAGAGCCGAACGACGACCGCGCAAATTTCTTCCCGGAATGGGCCGCGATACGAAGTCTATTGGCGCGCGGGAACGCTGTTCGCGAATTTCGGTGTTGCGGTTTCCCTCGATCGCTCGGTCGTCGTGTCGGACCTCCGGTATTTCGTCGTTCGGGTCGGCGGCCTGATTACGTTGATAGCGGCATTTGTCACGCTGACGACCATGTTGGTTCTGGGACGCCGGCTGATCTTTCCGATGTTGCAGCTTCGAAAGCGGCTCATCGTCGGGCAGGACGACACCCTGGAGTTTGAAGTTCCGGCCGCCAACCAGACCGATGAATTCGGCGACATCATCCGCCAGTTCAATGGGATGCTGGCGGACCTCTACCAGATCAAACGCGGGCTGGAGCACAGTGTCGCCGAACGAACGGCGGACCTCGCTCAAAGCGAGCAACGCCTCAGGGCATTCATCGATCACAGCCCGTCCCTTATTTATCTCAAGGATACGGATTCACGTGTTTTGCTGATCAACAAGGCCTATGAGCAACATTATGGCATTACCCAGGAAGACGCACTCGGTAGCCAGGGGTACGAATGGCAGGAGCGGAAGTTTGTCGAAAAACTGAAGGAACATGACCAGAAGGTCATATCCGGCGGACAGCCGGTTTCAACGGAGATCGAGCGAACTGATACCGCCGGAAAATCGATCGTCTTACAGTCGATTAAGTTTCCCGTGCGGGACAGAGCAGGAAATGTTGTTGGAATCGGCGGCATTGCCACGGACGCCACGGAACGTAAACGGGCCGAGGAGGCGCTTACGCAGAAATCCGCGCTGCTTCAGACGACTCTCGACCATATGGCTGAAGGTATTGCCGTCTATGATTCCGATCTCAAATTGATCGCGTATAACCAGATATTTGCCGAAGTCTACGAATTTCCGCCCGGCTTCATCCAGCTTGGGCTTCCCTATGAAAAAATCGCCCGGTATTTTGCAGAGTGCGGGCATTACGGTGCCGGGGATGTCGAAGAGCAAGTCCGTATTCGGGTTGAACGGGCGCGCGCTGGTGCGCAACGGCAGTTTGAACGCACAGGGGCGGATGGCAAAACAATCGCGGTCTGGCGCAATCCGTTGCCTGGCGGCGGTTTTGTCAACACATATACTGACGTGACCGAGCGCAAGCGTGCAGAGGAATCGTTACAGCAAGCCAAATCGGATGCCGAGACGGCGGCGGCGGAAGCGCGCGAGGCCAATACCGCAAAAAGTAGATTTCTGGCCGCTATGAGCCATGAACTCCGCACGCCTCTAAACGCCATCATCGGTTTCTCCGATATCATGAGATTAGAATCGCTGGGGCCGGTTGGCAGCCCCCGGTACCGGGAGTACTCAAACGACATAAACCAGGCCGGAACGCATCTTCTCAACCTCATCAACGACATTCTGGACATTTCCAAGATAGAAGCGGAGAAAGACGAACTTTACGAAGAGGCCCTTGATATCCAGGGGGCGATCAATTCCGCCGTAATGCTGGTGCGGCAACAGGCTGAGAAAAATAGCGTTGGATTGATAGTGGAGATCGGGAAGGATCTGCCTCTCCTGTGCGCCGATGAACGCAAGCTGCGACAAATTCTTCTCAACCTCCTGACCAACGCGGTCAAGTTCACCAAACCCGGCGGGACGGTAACGATCAATGCGTGGTGCAGACCGGAGAGCGGCTTCGTGTTCCGGATCGCCGATATCGGTATCGGCATCGCGCCGCAAGACATTCCAAGGGCTCTCTCGCTGTTTGGTCAAGTGGATGGCGACCTCAACCGGGAGTACGAAGGAACCGGCCTCGGCCTGCCACTGACCAAGGCCCTGGTTGAACTGCATGGCGGGACGTTGGACCTCCAAAGCGAGGTAGGCGCCGGAACCACGGTTACCGTGCGACTGCCGGGTTGGCGAATTGTCTCCGAGAAAGCCAACGTAGCGTAATCACGGTCCCAAATGATGCGCTATGACGGACTACCTCGGTCAGGTCCGAATGGACAACCTATTGAAACTCCACATCTGGCGCGGCGGCTCCCCGGCTTTGCCGGTTCCCGCCGGGCGGCTATAGTGGGGGCGATTGACGCCTTTGGAGATGCCCCATGCCGACCGACCGTCCCCGCCGCAGCGCGCTTTATATGCCGGGCGCCAACGAACGCGCGCTCGAAAAAGGCAAGACCGTGCCGGCCGACGTCCTGATCATGGATGTGGAGGATGGCGTCGCGCCCGAGGCCAAGGAGGAAGCGCGAGGACGCATCGTCGCCATGCTCGCCGGCGGCGGTTACGGGCCGCGGGAAATCGGGATTCGCATCAACGGCATCGGGACCCGGTGGCATGAGGCCGATGTCGCCGCCTTTGCCACCTCCGGCGCCGATACAATCGTCGTCCCCAAGGTGGAATCGCCCGACACCGTGCGTGCGGTGGCCGCCCTGATGGAAAAATCCGGGGCCCCGGCGGCGATGCAGATCTGGTGCATGATCGAAACCGCCCGGGGCGTTCTGTCGGCCGATGCCATCGCGTCGGCGCACCCGCGGGTCGGAGCCCTGTTGATCGGGTCGGCGGACCTCACCAAGGATTTGCGGGCGCGGCATACGCCGGACCGGCTGCCGCTCCTCACCAGCATCCAGCTGGTCGTGCTCGCCGGGCGGGCCAATGGGCTGACGATCCTCGATAGCCCGTTCTTCGATCTGTCCGACGACGACGGGTTCCTGGCATCGTGCCGTCAGGGACGCGATCTCGGCTTCGATGGCAAGACGCTGCTGCATCCCAAGACCATCGCCGGCGCCAATGCGGCGTTCGGTCCATCGGACGAGGAGATCGCCTGGGCTCATAAAATCACCGCTGCCCATCAAGCGGCCCTGACCGAGGGCAAGGGCGTTATTCTGGTTGACGGCCAGCTGGTCGAAGGGCTGCATGTGGAAGAGGCGCAGCGTCTCGTGGCCCTCGCCCATACCATCGCCGCGCTTGAAGCGGCGGCGGGGTAATATTTTCTAAGACGGGTGGGTCTGAGACCGCCCCGAATTGGCTGATTGCATAGGGTTGGTTCCTAACCCGGGTCGGGCAGGGAGGCCATGGCGTCGCCCAGCACGCCCTTGAAAATGCGTTCGACACGCAGGCTTTCGGCGGCGCCGTGCAGGATCAGCGCGAAGTCCGCCTCGGTGCTTGCGTGCAGCCGGGCCGCGCGCATCAGCAAATGTGCATGCTCCACATCGAGCACCACATGTTCCGCGTTGGACGGCTGTTTCTTCAGCGGTATGCCCAACTCACTGGTCATTTTCCGCGCCATGCGCCGGGCGAAGCCGCCGCCCTCGCAGATCTCGTCTGAATTGCTGATCTCGGTCACCGCGCAGACCGGTAGTGCTTCGAGCCACGGACGGTCCTTGGCCAGGTGAATCCACGCGGCGCAGCACGCCATGGTGCCGTCGAGCGGCTTGTCCGCCGCGAAATCGTCTGGCGTCAGCCCCACCACGCCGCCTTCCTGCATGCCGAGGGTGAAATGATCGGGGATGCCGCGTTCTTTATCTCCTTCGAGCTCTTCCCGTTCGTGATCCCAGATCATCTGCTTGATGTCGAACGGGGCGGCGGCCTGGACATAGGCCCAGCAATCGCGCCGGTTGAGATGAAAATAGGCCCGCTGCAAAATATAAAGCTGCGCGCGTTCCTTGGTGAGCGGCAGCGACAGGATCTTTCCGTATTGCGGTGAGGCGAACTGGGCGTTGGCCATCTCGGCAAGCCGGCTTTCCAGTTCATCGAGGTTGCGCACGGGACCGACCATAGGTTGGCTCTCCAGATCTCAGGGCAGCATGATCGCGCCGCCATTGATGGCGACACTTTGTCCGGTCATGTAGGCGGCGTCGGCCGACAGTAGCATGGCCACCATGCCGGCGATGTCGTCGGGATGCCCGACCCGCCCGAGCGGCAGCCGCGCGCCCCGTTCGCGCAGATTTTCCAGCGTCACCCCGCCGGCTTCCAACGGCTGGCGGGTTTCCGACACGCCCGGGATGACCGCGTTGACGCGAATGCCGAAGGGACCCCATTCGGTCGCCAGCGTCTTGGTCATGGCGATAATCGCCGCCTTGGTCGCGGCATAATGGATGCCGGTGACGGCGCCCTGAATGGCGCGGCCCGATGCCAGGCTGATGATGACGCCCTGCTTGGCTTCCATCATCTGGCGGCCAAAGGCCTGGGCGGTGAGGAACGATCCGGTCAGATTGACCGCGAGGGTGCGGTTCCACATCTCCAGCGGCACATCGATGGCCGGCGCGCGCGGGTGGATGCCCGCATTGTTGATCACCGCGAAAACCGACCCATAGGCGCCGAGCACGTCCTTGGCGGTCGCCGCGATATTATCCGCATCGCCCATGTCGCAATGAAAGAAGGCTGCTTCCGCGCCGGCCTCGCGGCACAAAGCGGCGCTTGCCTCGCCCTCGTCATCGAGAAAATCCCACAGCGCCAGCCGTGCCCCTTCTTTGGCGAGCCGTCTCGCGATGGCGCGGCCGAACCCGCGCGCCGCCCCGGTAACGACCACCGCGTCCTCCGGTTCCAACCCCCGCCGCACGATGGCGCTGCCGCCGTCCTCGATGGCCTGATCCAGATTGTCCGATTTGATGTCGGTCATGATGTGCTCCCAAACGCTGGTGTCCAAGTGTTTTCAGATTTCTTGGACATAATTTTCTCCCTCTCCGTCATGGTCGGCGAAGGCCGACCATCCACGAGTTTCAGTTTTTTCGTGCCGTTACGAAACCGCTGA
>JAQBTY010000144.1 GCA_027624735.1 Pseudomonadota bacterium
GGGCCGGGGTGAGGGGAACTTATACTCTTGACGTTTGAACCCCGCGCCTCTATCTGCCCAACAGTATCCAGCAAAGGAAAAAGAACATGGCGGCACATCACGACGGGCTTATCTACACCATGGTCCTGGCCTCGGCCTGCGACGGCGACATGACGGACCGGGAAATCCAGACCATCGGGAACCTCGTCCAGACCCTGCCGGCCTTTATAGAATTCAACGACGAGTATCTGCCCGACGTGACGCGCCGCTGCGCCGAATTCCTCGCCGATGAAGAAGGCCTCGCCGATGCGCTGGATTTCATCCGCGACACCTTGCCGGCGAAACTCTATGAGACCGCCTACGCGGTGGCCTGCGACGTGGTCGCCGCCGATGGCGAAGCCGGCCAGGAAGAGCTCCGCATGCTGGAGATGATCCGCCACCGCCTCGACATCGACCGCCTCAGCGCCGCCGCCATCGAGCGCGGGGCGCGGGCGCGGCATATGGTGGTGTAGGCCTTCGAACAGCGGCGTATCGGAAACCGCTGTCAGCTTGGGCAGATCAGGAAGTCGGCTCTTCGGCCCGACCCGAAAAGCCTAATCAAACTCATCTCGGATCACCATCAAGGGTACAGGGGGGCGCCGTCTGGCGCGCTAATCACGTCCTCGCGACAGCTAAGCCGGACGGCAGTGGGCGTGACCCGCGAGTCCAGTCTTTTTTCCGCCATGCCCAGGCATGGCGAAATAAGGGATAAGAGCATGAGCTAGGAAGTCTTCTGGCCAAACAGCATGGTGATATTGATGCGATGGTTTTCATAGCCTGGCTGAAAATCCACCGCGTCGGATTCGTGAAACAGGCGCGACTCGAACAAGACAGCCCTGTTTTCGCGATAGGGGATGACAAGCCGGTCTTTTTCATCGTTCCCCAAAAAAGCCCGGATGGACCCGACATCGGTCTTATAATCGCTGATCCGCCAGTCGGGCGGCGGTGGTTTTCGATAGATGATCAGCCCGCCCCGATCCGGATCGGCATTGGCGCCATTGGCGGTCACCCAGAAATTGACGCTCACCGCACCGTCATCGGCATGAACATCGATGCCTCTGCCCGCCTCGATACCCTTGAAGGCCCAGATCTGGGCCAGCGGCCGGTCCTTCAGAATTCCGGAAAACCCGGCGCGCATTTCATCGGCAATCTGCAGGATCAGGGGACAGGCAAGACCATCCTCCAGATAGGCCGCGAGGCACCCGCCGATATGGGAGAAATCGTACCAGATGGTACTTTCCAGCAGGAACCTCTGCAGGAGTCCCAGGGACTTCGGTGTCAGCAAATCATCGAACCACACAAGGCCCGAGGCAGAAGCCTCATAGCGTTGCGACAGGTCCGGAAAATCAAGCGCGGGATTTAAGGCGCCCGGCAGGAACTCGGGGGCGGCGGTAACATGGTATGGGGTGTTATAGCTTTCACCCAACGCCGCAAGCTGGTCGCCTGACAACTGGGCGATGCTGTTTTCATTTGCTTCACCGCCGACTTGCATGGCGACGGAATCATAGGTGCGGGCCAACAGCTCGAACCGGGGGCCCTCCCGATGTTTCCGGGCGATATGGCGAAACTGCCCGGCATCGTGCCTTAGTTTCGCTTGTGTCGCGTGGGTCAGTGAATAGCCGGCGATGCCGGTCCGGTCGTCGCCGCGCCTGAGCTCAAACGTCCGGGCGAAATGATCCAGCGCCCGGTCGCGCCGCCCCGCTTCATGCCACAGATAGCCAAGCGCCAGATGCGCATCGTAATGGCCGGGCTCCAGCGACACGGTTTGGCGATAATTTTCCAGCGCCGCAGTGGTTTTACCAAGCGCGCGCACCGCATTGGCCTTGTTGAAATAGGCCGACGCATAGCCGGGTTCCGCCGCTATCGCCCGGTCGAAATAGCCCACTGCCTCCCGCAGGCGGCCGGTCTCCGCGGCCAGAACACCGAGATTGTGCAGAATGCCGGGTGAACCAGGCGAAATGTTTAGCGCTGCCTTATAACCGGCCTCGGCCTCGGCAAGCCTGCCGGCCCGATGGTGCGCCAGGGAAGCGGCGGTCAGCGTGTCGCAATCGGATGCGTCTGGCCCGGACATGCGCTCTCCTCATTCAGGCAAATTTTCAAACAGACCGCGCATGAAATTCGCGGCGGCGGCGCCCTTGAGGGCGCGCTGCCACATGTCCTGGACGGTCCGTTCATGCAGCGTAAGAGCCTCGGGCGCGGACGTGATCATGGCGATCCCGCCCAGCACGTTGGGCTGTTCGCCGAGACGGAACGGGCTGAGGGCAAGAATCTTGCGGTCGGGCTGGCGGAAAATCTGAAAGCTGGCGTGCGGCAGCGCGCCGGGGACGATGCCTATCTGCACGCCGATGGGTTCATCCTCCATCATCCGGGTCAGATGCTCCGCCTCGGTTCGCGCACGGGCGCGGCGGTCGCGCAAAACATGGCCGGGCAGCCCCAGCCGGCCGACCAGCCCGTTGCGCAGGAAGCGGTCTATCTCCGCCCCCGATATCAGATTGAGGATACCCGGCTGCCGTTTGCGGTAGGCAATCTTGCGCTGGCGCAAAATGGGCATCAATTCGGTGATTTGTCCCAGCGCGCGGTCGCGGTCCTGCTCTTCATCGGGAATGGATTCCACCAGCACCGCTTCCAGCGAGTCATCGAAAGCGCTGGAGGCCAGCAGGAACGACACCGGGCCGGCCAGCACGACAATGTGCTCGGTGGTTTCTTCGATCTGGCGCAGCCGTTCGAAAAAACTCACGGCCGAAGCGACATATTCAACACCGACACCGAGCAGGGTCGGCACCGACACGTCGAGCAATTCGGCCAGCTTCTCCAGCGTGTCGATTTTCGCGACCTCGCCTTTTTCGAACCGGTACAGCGCCGTGCGGGAAATGCCGAGCCGGGTGGCGATTTCATCGGCGCTCAGCCCCGACCCAAGGCGAAACGCCTTGAGCCGATTGCCGATATCGTCGAAACGGAGCGTCATACAGGTTCGCTGGCAGATCCGGGAGCGGTTCTATTCGCTTGGGCCTTTTGGATCATCTGCATCAGGCCCGACGGCGTCACCGGCGCCTCCGTCACGTGAACGCCGAACGGCTCCAGCGCGTTTTCGATGGCGGCGACAATGGCCGACGGCGTCGGGACACCACCGCATTCGCCGACCCCTTTGACGCCGAGCGGGTTCACCGGTGACGGCGATTCGTGATGAACCAACGTGACCGGCGGCATTTCGGGCGCGGACACCAGGAGATATTCCGCGAAGTTCGTGGTCAGCGGCTGGGCATTTTCGTCATACCCCATCCATTCAAAGAGCCCGTTGCCGACGCCATGGGCGATGCCGCCAAAGACCTGCCCGTCGACGATCATGGGATTGATGACGGTGCCGCTGTCATGGCCGAGAACGAAATTGAGGATTTTGACCTGCCCGGTCTCGATATCGACCTCGACCTCCGCCACCGCCGTGCCGCTGGCATAGGTCATGGCATCCATCACCACTGTCTCGGTCGCTTCCATGCCGGGTTCCATCCCGCCGGGCAGCGCATAGCCGGGCGTGCCCGCCACCGCCTTGGCGACCTGGCCCAGGGTTACTTTCATCGCCGGCACACCGGCCACGTGAATTTCACCGTTTTCTATCACCAGATCTTCTTCCGAC
Organism: Pseudomonadota bacterium; assembly: GCA_027624735.1. GTDB lineage: Bacteria > Pseudomonadota > Alphaproteobacteria > MPNO01 > UBA2964 > JAQBTY01. Next base: position 3,650 of record JAQBTY010000144.1, read on the forward strand.
GCTTCCAGCATATGGGCCGCCACCTGAAGCGCCTTTTTCCGCACTTTTTCGGCGGCCACATGGGCGGAAGAGCCGGCCATGCAGGCAAGCCGGCTGTTGGAGGTGCCGATGCCAAGCGAGGTCGCCGAGGTATCGCCGTTGACGACCACGATGTTGTCCATGTCGCCGCCGAACTGCTCGCCGACTATTTGGCTGAGCATTGTGTTGTGGCCCTGGCCAATCTCGGTGCCGCCGGATTGAACCGTGATTTTGCCGGACGACCCGATCCGGACGGTCACCATCTCGAACGGGCCGCGCCCGGTTCCCTTGACGAAATTGGCGAAGCCGATGCCGAGATAACGCCCGTCGCGCCGGGCCGCTTCCTGACGCGCGGAAAAATCATGGTATTTGGCGGCAAACAGCGCATCGTCCATGCATTTGGGATAATCGCCGGAATCAAGCTGGATGGGGGTACCGCCCCGGGTCTTTATGGGCAGGTCATAAGGCATGGCATCGCCCGGCACCATGTTGCGCCGCCGGATTTCGACGCGGTCGACACCGAGTTCCTTCGCGACCCGGTCCATCAGCCGTTCCATGACAAAGGTGCCCTGCGGGTGTCCGGCGCCGCGAACCGGCGTCACCGGCACCTTGTTGGTGAGGGCGACCTTCACGTTCATGCGGTAATGGGGCACCACGTACCCCAATGTCACGGTTTCCGCCGCGTTATAGGCAAGGTTCACGCCGCGCGCGGTATAGGCGCCATGATCATGGATCACGCCGCCCCGAATGCCGAGAATTTTGCCGTCTTCGTCCACCGCTATTTCCGCGTGCCAGTATTGGTCGCGTTCCTGGGTGGTGACGATAAAATGTTCCCGCCGGTCTTCGATCCACTTGACCGGCCGGCCGATCATTTTGGACGCGAGGGCGACGACAATATCTTCCTGGTAGACCACCAGCTTGGGGCCGAACCCGCCGCCGATATCGGGCGTCACCACGCGGATGGAATTTTCATCGCGCCCGGTCATATCGATAAAGGTCGTCCGCAACGAATGCGGCATCTGGGTCGAACTCCACAGCGTGGTCTGATCCATGGCGATGTCGTGCTGGGCGACACAGCCGCGGCATTCCATGGAATGGCTGCCGCCCCGGTGCATTTTCAGCTCTTCGCTGAAGACATGCGCGGCGCCTGCGAAGGCGGTGTCCACATCGCCGTATTCCATGTCGAATTCGGCGCAGAGATTATGCCCGGCATCGGAATGAACCGGCGGCGCGCCGGCTTCAAGCGCATCGCGGCAATCGGCGGCGGCCGGCAGCGGATCGAAGTAGATATGGACCAGGGCCACCGCATCTTCCGCCACATGACGGCTCACCGCCAGCACCACGGCTATGGGCTCGCCAACATAAGCCGTCTCGGTGGATGCCAAAATCGGGCGGTTCCTGTCCTGACGGTAGGCCGGGCTCGGCAGCCCCACGACCAGCTCCGGATTGATCAGCAGGGGCTTGAAATCGGCGAAGGCAAGCACCGTGTGCACGCCCTCCAGAGCGAGCGCCGCCGACGCATCGATCGCGCCGAGTTTCGCATGGGGAAACGGGCTTCTGACAAAGGCCGCGTGCAGGGCCCCGGCCAGGCGGATATCATCGATGAAGCGCGCCTTGCCCCGCAGCAGCTTGGGGTCTTCCAACCGTTTGGCCCGGCTGCCAAAAACCTTCCTGCTCATAAGAAACGCCCCGGATGTAGCGGGCCATTCAATTTTTTCCGCACTGTCGACTTCATGGATTATTCCAAAATACGTAAATTTCCCGAATTTGGGACGATCCTATCATTCAGGGCGGGAAAGGCCAGAGCGATTCGGGCGCATTTCTCATAGCCGCCATGGCCTGCGCGGCGCTGTCCCGCCTACGACTGGCCGGTTTAAATTTCATACACTAACCGTCATGGTCGGCGAAGGCCACTACTGTCCGGTTTAATTTGTTGGACTGGGTGCATCACCTTGATTTTACAAGTGTTCCACCGTTTCTCGACGATTGGGACACGAACTTCCCTCTCTCCGTCATGGTCGGCGAAGGCCGATCATCCACGCGTTTTTGTGTTTCTCGACGCAATAAATCAGCAGAATACGACAGAAAGACGTGGATGGTCGGCCTTCGCCGACCATGACGGGTAATGTGACACTAATTTAAGACACAAAACCGTCAACACCATGTCGGCCTGCCATTTTGTGCTCCCGGTTCTTCCTGTATAAATCAGCGCACGGAACGGTTTTGAACAGGATGCCACGAGCGTCCAGGCTGGGCCAGATGGCATGAGGACGCGTCGATGGCGACAAAAAAAACAACAATATTGGGCGCACCGTTAAAGCGCCTCGAAGACCCGCCACTTCTCACCGGACAGGGCAGGTTCGCCGCCGATATCAACTTCCCGAACCAGCTTCATATGAGGATCGTGCGGTCCAATAGGGCGCATGGCGAGCTGCTGTCGATCGATGCGACTGCCGCGCGCGCCGTGCCGGGTGTGTTCGCCGTGTGGACCCGCGATGAAATCGCCGATCTGCCGCCGATCGATTTCCGTGCCGACAAATCGGCCGAGGAGCTTAAGCCGTTCAGACAAAACGTCCTGGTTCGGGATCGTGTTCGCTATGTGGGCGACCCGGTCGCCGCGGTCTTCGCCGAAGACGCTTACGTCGCGGAAGACGCCGCCGAGCTGGTGGACGTGGAAATCAAGTCACTACCCGTCATCACATCAGGCGACGATGCGCCGGGAGAATTCGCTCCCGGCCTCAGCAGCGAAGCGGGACTGCTGACCCATCGCTATGGCGACTGTGATGCGGCGTTCGCCGCGGCCCACACGGTGATTGAGCTCGATCTGTTTACCGGCCGGCATTCGGGCGTGCCGATGGAAACGCGCGGCGCGCTAGGCGTTTACACAGCAGCGACCGATCTTCTTGAACTTTACGGCGCCGCCAAGATCCCGCACAGGAACCAGGACACCATCGTCCGCATGCTGGGCATCGACCCCGCCAAAATTCATTTGCATGAGGGACATACCGGCGGCGGGTTCGGCATTCGCGGCGAGCTGTATCCCGAAGATATTCTGGTCCTGATCGCCGCCAAACGGCTGGGCCGTCCGATCAAATGGATCGAGGACCGCCAGGAACACATGATGGCGGCCAACCAGGGCCGCAATCAGCACCACCGGGCCAAAATCGCGGTTGACGAAAACGGCATCATCCTCGGCATGACGGACGAGTTCTGGCATGACCAGGGCGGCTATATCCGGACCCATGGCGCCAACGTGCCCAACCGCACCATGTGCATGCTGACCGGCGCCTATAAAGTGCCGGCCTTTGACGCGCTGTGTCATTTGCGGTTGACCAACAAGACGCCGGCGGCGACCTATCGCGCCCCCGGCCGCTTCGAGAGCACCTTTGTCCGCGAGCGGCTGATGGACGCGGTTGCGGCAAAGCTCGGTATCGACCGGATCGAGCTGCGACGGCGCAATCTGATCACCGCGATGGACATGCCCTACCCGATCGATTTCGATGAACCGCATGTGGAAAATCTATTACTGGATTCCGGGGATTATCCGGCGCTGCTGGATAAGGCGCTCACTTGGCTTGACTGGGACACCCTCTGCGGCGATCTGGCGGCCCGGCGCGCCACGGGTGAAATGGTCGGGGCCGGGATCGGCATCTTTGTCGAAGAAAGCGGCAAGGGACCGCAGGACGGCGCGCGCATATCCATCGATGGGGCGGGCGATGTGGAGATTCTCACCGGCGGCGCGTCGCTGGGCCAGGGGTTCGAAACCACCATGGCGCAGATCTGCGCCCATGCGCTGGGCGCACCCTATGAGAAGATGACCGTCATCCATGGTCAGACCGATCTGATCCCCTACGGCATCGGCGCCCATGCGGCGCGGGCAACCGTGATGACCGGCAGCGCCGTCAACGTTACCGCGCTCACCTTGCGGCGAACGGCGCTGGAGGCGGCATCGGAGCTGCTGCAAAGGCCGGCTGACGCGCTCGACATCGCCGAGGGGATTGTCTTTGTTTCCGACAGTCCGCCGGAGGCAGGCGGCCCGTCGGTGACACTGGCGGAAATCGCCCAGAAAAACGGCGGCCGGCTGGAGGCGGAGGATTTTCATAAAACCGATAGCACGACCTTTCCCTACGGCATTCATTTCGCCGTCGTCAAAGTGGATCCGGACACCGGCCGCATCGATGTGGAACGGTTCATGGTGGCCTATGATGTAGGCCGCGCCGTCAATTCCCGGCTACTGGAAGGGCAGCTCGTGGGTGGCTGTCTGCAGGGGATCGGCGGTGCGCTCTATGAAGAATTCGTCTATAGCGAAACCGGCGAGCCGCTGTCGGTGACTTTCATGGATTATCTGATGCCGACACTCGATCTGGCGCCCGACGTGGAATGTCTGATCACCGAGGACGCGCCGAGCCCCCACAATCTGCTGGGGATCAAGGGTGGCGGCGAAGGCGGGATCAACGGGGTGGCTGCCGCCATTGCCGGCGCCATCGACGAAGCCATCGGAATTCCGGGCGCGATCACCCGCTTGCCCGTGACTCCGCAGCGAATGAAAGAGATATTACGGCACCGCGCCGGCTAACAGGGCCTGAGACGAGGAAAGAGATAACATGAGCAAAAAATTACAATTGACGCTCGCCATGGGAGACTACGAGATCGTGCGCGCGCTCAAGGAAGGCATCGTCCAGCCCGACGGCATCGAGCTTACGGTCCTGACCAATATGGATTCGACCACGCGGCACTGGCGGTTCCTGCGCAATCAGGATTTCGATGTCGCGGAAACGTCCTCGTCATCTTACCTCATCGCCCGCGACCAGGGCATGCCGTTCGACGGCATTCCGGTGTTTCTGCATCGCCGGTTCCGCCACGGTTTCATCTTCATCAACACCACCAAAGGCATTGAGAAACCGTCCGATCTGATCGGCTGCAGGATGGGCGTCAAACAGTACCAGTCGAGCGCCCAGCTCTGGATGCGCGGCTTCATGGAGCACGAATATGGCGTGCCGCATAAATCCATGGAGTGGTATTCCGAACTGGACGAAAGCGTCGAGATCAATCTACCGCCGGATCTGAAGCTGACCCGCCTGCCCAACGACAAGGGGGTGGAGACCATGCTGGCGGAAGGCGAGCTCGATGCCGTCATGCACCCGGATCTGATCAAACCTCTGATGGACAAGGATCCCCGGGTCGGGCGGCTGTTCCCCAATTACAAGGAAGAAGAAGTCGCGTTCTACAAAAAGACCCAGATCTTCCCCATCATGCATGTGCTGGGCATCCGGCGCGAAATCGTCGAGAAATATCCCTGGGTGCCGATCAACCTCTATCACGCCTTCAACAAGGCCAAGGCCATCGCCATGAAGAAAATGGTCAACCCGCGCATCGTCCCGCTCGCCTGGTACCGCGAAGCGTGGGAGGAGCAGGAAGACATCCTGGGGCGCGATCCGTGGGAATACGGCATGACCGAAAAGAACGAGAACCAGCTCAAGAAGCTGGTCGGCTATTCCCATGAACAAGGCATGATCAGCCGCGAAATTCCGCTCGACGAGCTATTTCTCGACGTCAGCCAGGGCCGCAAACGCGGCGAAGAGTTCCGGGTCTAAAGAACAGAACCGAGACACATATGACAGGATTTACGGATGAAACCCGCTTCGTTTGAGTATCACAAGCCCAAGACGGTGGAAGAAGCCGTCGCGTTGCTGGCCAAATATGCGCCGGAAGACGGGCGCATTCTGGCTGGCGGGCAAAGCCTGGTGCCCACCATGGCCTTCCGGCTTGCCCGCCCCAGCCATCTGGTGGATATCAACGGCATCGATTCGCTGAAGCAGATCAAGCTCGATGGCGATGTGCTGTGCATCGGCGCCTGCGCCCGCCACGCCGATTTCCACAAGCCGGTCTGCGACGGGCCGCTGGGACACTTGCTGGCCGTGGTCGTGCGCGATATCGCACATTATCCGATCCGCATGCGCGGCACGTTCTGCGGCAGCGTCGCCCATGCCGACCCGGCATCGGAATGGTGCCTGGTCGCCGCAACGCTCGACGCAACCATGGTGGCGGTAAGCACAGCCGGCGAACGGCTGATACCGGCCGCCGATTTCTTTGAAACGGTCATGACCACTGCCCTCGCCGAAGACGAGCTGCTGCGCGAGGTTCGTATACCGGCACTGGCCAGCGACACGAAATTCGGGTTCGAGGAATTCAACCGCCGGGCCGGCGATTTCGGCCTCGCCATGGCGCTGGTGACGTACCGGCTCGACGGCGGGCTTATGGTCGATCCCCGTGTTGGCGTCGGGGGCGCTGAAGACCGGCCGCGGCGCATAGCCGACGCCGAGGCAGCCCTTGCCGGCAAGGCGCCCGGCGATGACGCTTTCCGCGCCGCCG
>JAQBTY010000145.1 GCA_027624735.1 Pseudomonadota bacterium
ACTAGCCAAAGTCGCAACGACCATATGGCTGGCTTGACTTGAAAAGCCAGCCATATGGGCTTGTTTCCTTGATGGCATAGGACAACTCAGGCAAGTGGGCGGTTGCGGATATGACGTTGTTGCGGCGCGAAAAAAAAGGAATTGCTGCACAGTTCGTTGCTGCATGTTTCTTTATCCAGGCGGCGGCGGGAGCGCCCAGCGTAGCCAGCGAGAATAGAGTGCGGTTGGGGGTCGATAGCGATCTCTTGATTCACCTCCCTCTGTTTCTCGCGGAAGATAAAAATTTCTTTGCGGACGAAAAAGCCTTCGTTTTGCTCGAAACCAAATTCGGAAAATTCCCGACCTCGGTGAGTCTGATAAACCAGGAGGTGGATATCATTCTGCAGTCTACGGAAGCGTATTTCGAACTGGCGGATTTGTACGGCGCCGATAAGTACAAAATCATCGGCGGGCTGACGGCCACGTCGGGAAACGTCGTACTTGCCAGGGATCCGCTTCCCGATACCGGTTTTGCATGGAAGCTGTTGCGGCAAAAGCGGTTTTTGGGTCGGGATAAGAATTCGACCCCAATGTATTTTCTGCGATCCGTTCTCACGACGAATGGCGTGGATCCGGCGAATGTGACATTTAACACGACGGCGCCGGTGCCGGCCCGGGCACGCATCTGGAGCAAGGAACGTTCGTATGATTACGCGCTTTTCTTCGAGCCCGACGCGTCGAAGATTATCCGCCAGGGAAACGGTTATTTCGCCGCGATGCTTGGCCCCGCGGTCGGGAAAATCGATTCCTCAGTATTCATCGTCAGAGCCGCGTTTCTACAATCCGAGGAAAACCAGGACCTGGTTCAACGTTTTATGAACGCCATGCAAAAATCCCTTAACGCAACCGCCATCGAATCCCTTGATACGCTCGCCGCCATCGCGAGCCGACATTCGAAAGATAGCACCCTTGGCAGTTCCCGGCCTTTCCCCAGACAGGATCTGGTGAGCGCCATAAAAAGGTATCGCGCCATCGGACTGTGGAAAAAGGATCTTCGCATCGCGCCAAAGGCGATGACCGATATTCAGCGTCTGATCATCGACGGCGGCGGCACGCGGACCAAAAAACATCGCTGCTATAAGGATATCATCGATTCGCGATTTTCACGGGCGGCGTTGGCGAAGTATCCTCCCGCTGGACTTATCGAGAAATTGCGGAACGGTATTGTTCCTTCGGAATGCGGATAAAGCATGACAGTCATACCGCCCCTCATTGGTATCGGATATCGGCATCCACTCCACGATTGGACGGTGGAGCATCTGGCGTGTTTCGATGTGCTTGAGGTGGTGGTCGATCACTACCTGACGGGCGGGACGGCCTATCGCGATAGTCTTGGTTCGCTTCAGGGCAAAGTGCCGGTGACGGCGCATGGCATCGGCCTGTCCCTGGGGTCCGCCGAACCGCTGGATTATGACTATATCGAACAAATAGCCGAGATTACGTCGCTGATCGGCGCGACCAGGTTCAGCGAGCATGTGGCCTTTACCCGGTCCAGCGGTATCGATCTCGCCAATCTTCTGCCCTTGCCGAAAACCCGGGAAACACTGGATTTTCTTGTCGAGCGGCTGCGGGAAGTTTGCCGGATCATGCCGGTTCCGGTGTCGCTGGAAAATATAACCTATTTGTTCGATTACAATTATGGTGAGATGTCCGACGCGGAATTCCTGATCCGGCTTTGCGAACGCACCGAAACCACGCTGCTTTTGGATATCCAGAACCTCTACACCAATGCGCTTAATCATCACTTCGATCCGGTCGATTTCCTGAACGCGTTGCCTCGCGGCATCGTTAAATCGGTCCACATGGCCGGCGGTCAGGAAATGGAACATGTTGAGATAGACACGCACAGCTTTCCGGTCCGCGATGAGGTTCTTGCGCTGCTCGGTTTAATGCGCACGCTTCAATCGCCGGACACCATTATTCTGGAACGGGACGGCCGGCTCGATGCGCCGGATGAAATGCTTGATGACATCGACAATATCAGGGCTCGATACGACCTGGCCCCGGCGGGAAATACCCATGTCCACCCCCTCGCTTCATAGCATTCAGCAGCGGCTGATCACGCTGCTGACGACGCCGGACGCCTTCGATCCGGATTATCCGGCGCTTGTCGCGCTGGGCAATGAAATTGGCCCCGACGTGGCCCGTATCAGCCTCTACGCCCGGCTTATCCATTCGAAACGAATCGGGAAAATCGAAGCTGTTCTGGCCAAAACCATCGCCCATATGGGCGAACCCTTTCATCCCCTGACCCGGCCCTTTTTAGCGGCCTATCCCCCTCATAGCGCCAGCCGTTATGACAATGCCAGGCAGTTTTTCGATTTTCTGGTGCATCACTGGGGTGGGCGCCCAAAGACCCGGCCCTATTTGCTCGATCTGGCGCGCTACGAACTGGCGGTGGCCGAGGCGCGAACCCAGCCCTGGGTGAAAATAGCGGCGCAATCCACCGAAACGGACAGGCCGGCGCAGGTGCGGCGATCGCCTTCAGTCAGTCTGATCCGCTGCAAATATGATATACGACCGTTGCTTGAAAGCGACGACGCCGCTGGTATTCCGGAAAAACGGAACCTGTTTTTAGCCATTGTTTTCCCGCGTGGGGGACCCAAGGAGAGGGTGTTCGAAATCGGCGCCGATCTGGCAGACTTTCTGGCCGGTTTGACCGACTGGCGGCCGGTTAGCGCGACAAACGGCGGGGTGGATCAGTTGTTTGAACTCGAACTGGTGGAAGGGCGGTAATGCGCATCTGTATGATCGGGAAGTATCCCCCAATTCAGGGGGGCGTCAGTGCGCGCAACTACCACATGGCCCATGCGCTCGCGAAACGCGGCCATCAGGTTCATGTCGTCACCAATGCCCGAGAGGTTGAGCTGCCATGGCGCCTGTTGATGCGGCAGGAGGACTGGGATCTTTGCGAAGCCGATTACGGAGAAGGATCGGTACGGGTCAGCTGGACCGCGCCCATGGACATGAGCCAACGGTTCATTCCCCGCAATAATCCGTCTGTCACGAAACTGGCATCGCTCGCCCTTGCTGCCCATAAGGAAACGCCTTTCGATTTGATTCATTCGTTTTATCTCGAACCCTATGGTGTGGCCGGGCATGTCGTCGCTCAAGCTCTTGATTTGCCCCACATCGTAAAAACAGCGGGCAGCGACGCCGGGAAGCTGTGGCACCATTCCCAGTTCGAGCCCCTGTATGATCACATTCTGTCGAGCGCGGATTTATTTATTGCCAGCGGATCCGTTGCAAAGCGCGCCATCGATCACGGTATCGACCCTCGGCGCATCGTTGCGAGCCGGGGATTTCAACTGGCCACCGATTTATTCTGTCCGGACGGTGACGAGTTGGATCTGAATAAAGTGATTGCGACGGCTTTAGAGACGGAGGGGGCTGCTTTCAAGGATTTGTGCTGGGGATCGTTTCGCGGCGACCGGCCGTATGTAGGCGTTTATGGAAAACTCGGTGAACGGAAAGGCAGCTTTGCGCTCCTCGATGCCCTCGCCCGCGCCAGAGCGGACGGCGCGGACATTGGCCTTGTCGCCATGGCGCACGGGCATCCGGATATCGAAGTGAAATTTCGTCGCGCGCGCGAGGATCGGGGGCTGACGGATCATGTTCTGCAAATTCCCTTCCTGCCCCATTGGCGGGTACCCTCTTTCATCCGATCCTGCCTTGCGGTCTGCTGCCTTGAGCAGGATTTCCCGATAATGATCCACAATCCCATTGTCACCCAGGAGGTGATGTCCTGTGGCGGCTGCCTGATCGCGGCGACCGAACTTTTGAATAAACATACCCAGACAAGGCAGCTTGTCTCCGGCGTGAATTGTGTCGCGATCCGTGACGTCAACGATACCGACGAGTTATCGGCGGCCCTTATCGCCGCGGCTGGAGATCCCCAAAAAACCGCGGCGATTGGTGCGCGGGCGCGAAATTATGCGGAACGTTTCGACCCAGGCATGGCGTTTGCAGCCCGATCCGAGGACCTGTTCACGCGTACGGCGAAAATGCGGCCGGCACCGCCCCTTTCCGACAACGAAGCGATTTCCACGTCCGGATCCGTCTCCCTGACCCAAATGGCCTTATCGTTGCTGGATCCAGCCACGCGTGAGGCGTGTCTTGCGGCGCTATCGTGTAAATCCGAAACGCCGGAATGGGTGGCAGAGATTTTGGGCTGGATACAGAATTCCGGATCCATGGCCGGTCGGGCGATTGAGACAGTCAAGACAGCCGTCGAACTTGATTCCGCCATCCGAACGGTGAAGGCTTCTGCCGCATCCCGCGACGCAAAGGCGCCAAATGATCGTGACCCGATTTTTCGGACCGGCAATGGCTGGGTCCTGGAGGACGGCGATCTGCTGGATCTGTTTCCCTTGTGTGAGACCGGTGTCCGGTTGCTGGAGTTTGACGTACAGGTCGCGCCTTTTATTTCCGCGCGCCAGCCGGCCGATCTGCCTGGCGCCCCTGAAACCGGCGCTAGCCACTTGGCAGTGCTTCCTCTTGGCGCGGACCAAAACGCCGTGCTGCAGCTGGATCAGGAAACGGCGCGATTCCTGCAACAATGCAATGGGAATAAATCGGCGCGCGACATAGCTGCCGGCCTGGGAATTTCCGCGGCCTCCGATCTTGCCAATCTCGCCGGAAGATTGATGTTTCTTCTTATGGAAGACGTTTTAGTGTTCAGACCTGCAGTGAGATAATCAGCGACCCGCCATTAAATCTTATCGGTCTGCATCGGCATCACACCGTCATGATGCCGCTTGCGACCGCCGTTAGCGCATTTTCCACGTGAGTGGAAAACCTATAAATCGATATCGACAAAGACAGGCGCGTGATCGGACGGCTTGTTCCAGCCTCGCGCTTCGCGCATGACCGACGCACCCTTTAGCTGGCTTTCCAAGGCCGGGGTCACCCATATGTGGTCGAGCCGGCGGCCCCGGTCGCTGCCCGGCCAGGTGCGGTTGCGATAGCTCCACCAGCTGAACAGCTGTTCTTCAGGGGGAATGAATGTTCGCACCGCATCGACCCACTTATGGGCGGCCATCACCTTGTTCAGCCCCTCAACCTCGATCGGCGTGTGGCTGACTTCCGTGAGCAACTGTTTGTGGGACCAGACATCGGTCTCCAACGGCGCGATGTTTAAATCACCGACCAGGATGCGTTTGCCCGCACGCTTTTGTCCGAACCATGCGGTCATTTCATCGAGAAACGAAAGTTTGTGGGCGAATTTGTCGTTCTTTTCGGGATCGGGAATGTCTCCCCCGGCCGGGACATAAAAATTATGCAGCTCCGTGCCGTCGGGTAGTTTGGCGGCGAGGTGCCGGCAGTCCTCCTTCTCGCACCATGAGCGGCCCTTCAGCTCAACAAGCGGCACGCGGGCCAGGATGGCGACACCGTTATAACTTTTCATGCCGCGGAACAGCAGGTGCTCGAAGCCCAATTCGCGGACGCCGGCGGCGGGAAAGTCTTCATCGGTCACCTTGGTTTCCTGCAGGCAAACAATATCGGGCGATAATGTCTCGACGATGCGGCCAAGCGTCGGCAGTCTCAGCCGTAGCGAATTGATATTCCAGGTGACGATCCGCATGGTCAGGTGGCCTTGACTCGGTTCTTGGAAAGCGCTCGTTCGCGGGCGGCCTGACCAAAAGCCTCAAACAGCCGGCGCGACAGTGTATGATTCTCGAAGCCCCATTCGGCATGCCACTGGACGCCCACCGTAAAGCTCTTGGCGGTGGGAAGCCGGACTGCCTCGACAACGCCATCGGGTGAGGATGCCTCGATCACAAGACCGTCGGCTGGCCGGTCAATACCCTGACCGTGCAACGAATTGACCATGACCTCCGCTTCGCCGGCCAGTTCTTCAAGCAGGCTGTCCGCCGTAATATGGATCGAATGCCGCAGCGCGAAACGTTCCTCTATCGTATCAACATCGCGGCGCATCCGGTGATCTTCTTTCCCCGGCAACAGATGAATGCGGTAATGCAGGCTGCCGCCGAGGGCAACGTTCAATTCCTGGATGCCGCGACAGATGCCGAAAACAGGGACACCTTTATCGATGCAGGCACGAATCAACGGCAGAACCGTCGCGTCGCGTCCCGGATCGATAAACTCATCATCGGGGAAGGCCGGGCCCCCATAATGGTGTGGCTCGATATTCGCGCGTCCCCCGGGCAGCAACAGGCCGTCAAGACTATCGGCGATCCTTCTCACGTCGAGCATGTCGCCCAGCGCAGGGATGGAAACCGGTACCGCGCCGGAACCATCGATAACGGAACGCAGGTATTTGTCACTTGTGGTGTGAAGGGGAAACCTGTTTGGGTTGTCCGTCGAATAGGTAGCGGCAACGCCGACAAGGGGCATCGGTGCGAATTCTGACATAAGGATTGGCTATCACGATGGGCCCGCATCCGCAAGCCGCGGTGGAATTGGTCCCTACTCCGGTCCCTGGTTGATCCAACTAGGCGGTGAATAAACGAATACCCGATCGGCGATATTGCCGTTTATGGTCGGGCCGATCAGGGTCACGGTGGTTTCAATGCCCTGCGCGTCGATCACCGTCCAACCTCTCAGGCCAAGCGGCGCCTCGGCGATAGCGACAATCAACTGCCCGGCATCAGGTTCATTCGCCTGGATTAAATGCAGCCGGACAACGCCATCCCGCCGGCTGATCCGTTGCACCTTGATGTCGCCGGAAAGCCGGATGTTGTCCTGCAATAGAAGCGCCGCCGGTGTGGCGCCGATCGGTAGCTGGTTAACCTCCCTTAGTTCTTCGTCAACAAAGATAAGCCAGCTATTGTCGCCGAATATCCGCAATTGCACCGGCGGTTTGTAGTCGATCCGCAACTTGCCCGGACGCGAAAGATACAGCGTTCCTTCCGCAACGTGACCGTTTGATGTGGCTTGCACAAAGGACGAACGCACCGTTCTCACACTGTTCAGATAGGTTTCCAGCTTGGCAATTTCGGCCTTGGCTCCTGGGTCGATGGCGGCTTGCTGTGACGGGCCCAACGCAAATGCCCCCCCGCTGTGGATAGCCAGCAGCAATGCGATGCACAAACCGCCGATTTTCTTCCCCAATAGTCTCCGGGGTGCAGTAAGGCAACGGACCATCATATGACCTAATAAGCGTCGGCAATGTGGCATAAATGGGGCTCTGCCCGCTCCGTTCCAATAGCCCGGCAATGAAGGCCCGGCGCTTTAGTTTTCCGGATTGTCGATATCGCGTGCCAAAACTTCGCGTTTGCCGACATGGTTGGCGCGGCTGATGACCCCTTCGATCTCCATCTTCTCAATAATCCGCGCCGCCCGGTTATAACCGATTTGCAAATGCCGCTGGACGAAGCTGGTGGATGCCTTGCGCTCCCGGCATACCAGGGCGACGGCCTGATCGTACAATGCGTCTTCACCGTCGCTTGAGCCCGCGACGGTTCCTACAGGGGCGTTGAAGTCTTCTTCGGTGACTTCCTCTATATAGCTCGGGGCGCCCTGGTTTTTCAGGAAAGTCACGACGCGTTCGACCTCTTCATCCGTCACCAGCGGCCCATGGACGCGCGTGATCCGCCCGCCGCCGGCCATGTAAAGCATGTCGCCCTGACCGAGCAGTTGTTCGGCGCCTGACTCGCCAAGGATCGTCCGGCTGTCGATCTTGGAGGTAACCTGAAAGCTGATCCGGGTTGGAAAGTTCGCTTTGATGGTGCCGGTGATGACGTCAACCGACGGGCGTTGCGTCGCCATGATCAGGTGGATACCCGCGGCCCGCGCCATCTGGGCGATGCGCTGCACGGAAGTTTCGACTTCTTTGCCGGCGACCAGCATCAGATCGGCCATTTCATCAACGATGACGACAATAAAGGGAAGCGGGCTCATATCGAGCGGCTGTTCTTCATAGATCGGCTCGCCGCTATCCGGATCGAAACCGGTTTGAACAGTGCGGGTAAGGACTTCTCCGGTACGGGTAGCCTCTTCGAGCCGCGCGTTATAGCCGGCGATATTGCGGACCCCCAGGGTAGACATGGACCGATAGCGCTGTTCCATCTCGCGCACGGTCCAGCGCAGCGCGATCACCGCTTTCTTGGGGTCGGTTACCACCGGACACAAAAGATGCGGGATACCGTCGTAGACCGACAGCTCGAGCATCTTGGGATCGATCATGACCACGCGGCATTGCTCCGGCGACAAATGATAAAGCAGCGACGTGATCATCGTGTTGATGGCGACCGATTTACCCGATCCTGTCGTGCCCGCGATCAGCAAATGCGGCATCCGGGTAAGATCGGCGATAACCGGGTTGCCGCCGATATCCTTGCCCAGGACCAAGGATAGTTTCGAGGTGCTGCGTTCGAAATCCTTCGATGACAGCAACTCGCGCAGGGAGACGATTTCGCGGTCGGCATTGGGCAACTCAATCCCCATCACGGTGCGGCCGGGGATCACCGCGACGCGGACCGAAATGGCGCTCATGGACCGGGCGATGTCATCGGCAAGGCCGATAACGCGGGACGCTTTTATGCCAGGCGCCGGCTCGAATTCATACAGGGTGACAACTGGGCCGGGCCTTACTTTGACCACCTCTCCCTGAACGCCAAAATCTTCCAGCACGGACTCCAGCAACCTGGCGTTTTCCGCCAGGGAATCCGCATCCGCGCTGGCCGCCGATCTGGTTTCCATGGCAAGCAGTAAATCCAGCGCTGGCAGGGAATATTCTCCGCTCGGACCTAAATCCAGGGCCGTTTGCCGGGCGGCTTCCGCCCGCCTTCCTGGCTGGGCGCCCTTGTTTCGCGGCTCCACAATATCCGGCTTTCTCGGCCGCGACAGGCGCGGTTCGCGCCGAACCCGGGCGACCGGTTCCGACCGGTCTCGCTGGAAAGGCGTCTCGTCCTCTTCCTCTGACCAGAGATGGGGCTCGCGTCGCAGCAGGGCCGCCCGCCCGCCCCGCGCAACCGCCATTGACCAACGGCCCGCCCGCACCCCGATGCGTCCACCGGCCGCCCCGGCGCGCGCGCCGTGGTGTCCGAGCCACAGAAGCCAATGGCCCAATTGCCGCCATTCGGCCGTGGAAAATCCAAGCGCACCGATCAGGGCGAGCAAGGCAAGCAGACCGGCGATCAGCGCGATAACGGCGGCATGGGCGGGAAATACCGGCGCTGCCTTCGCGACCGCCTGGACGAGCAGCATGTCACCCGCAATACCGCCGTAACCGGCATTGAGGATCCAGCCGGCACCTGCCTTCGGACCGGCCAGCGCCATGGTCGACAACAGCAGCGCAACCGGCAGCAATGTCAAGCGCAGCCAGATCCGGCCAAGCCCCCGGTGTTTACCTATTTGCCATCCCCAGGCCATAATGGTGACCGGCAGAAGCCAAGCCGCCATACCCATGGTCTGCATCAAAATATCGGCGGCGGAAGCCCCGGGCCCCGCCAACCAGTTCAATGAGGCGGTATTGGTAGCGGCGTTGAGGGATGCGTCGTCGGGGTGGAAGCTTATAAGCGCCAGGATAATGGTTACACCGAAGAGCACCACGACGATTCCCGCCGCCTCGATAAAACGCTGGCGCAAAAATGCCGCCGCGCCCGGCGGCAGAATAGTGGGTTTAGCGATATTACGCGAAGGGGAAGCCATCGTCGCCTCCTGACCAAAGGGTTGGGGTCACAGGGTTGAGCATAGGCGCATGAGCGCCTGTTCAGTAGTATTTAAGTCATGGACCAGGGCGCAACGAATATAGCCGGCCCCTGGATTCTGTCCGGTCGCATCGCTTTTGGCCAGATAAATTCCCGGAATCACCCGCAGCGCGGCGTCTCGCCATAGGCTGAGCGCCGCGGCTTCGCCGTCGCCCACGTCGAGCCATAGATAAAAGCCGCCACCGGGTCGAAAATAACCAAATCGGCTGCCTAGAATTTGATCCGCCAGATCGAACTTCTTCCGATAGAGCGCGCGATTGGCTTCCACATGTGCTTCGTCCCGCCAAAGCGCGGCCGCGGCCGCCAACAGCGGCAGAGGCGG
>JAQBTY010000146.1 GCA_027624735.1 Pseudomonadota bacterium
CCGCTTCGCCGTCGGGCCCGCGTTCCATCATGATGCCGGTCCCTTGCAAATCAATGACATCGACACCCGCATCGGCCAGCAGCTCCGCGCTTCGAATTACCTCCGCTACAATGTCTTCGCCCTTATTCCGCCCGCCCGAGCCCATCCGCATGCGGGTGGCATAGACACCGAGGTTCGTTGGTCCAAACACGTTGAAATACGGCTCCACCGTCCGATTGCCGGATGAAACGATAACGCCGAGGCGGGCCTTCGGAAGAACGCTGGTCATACTGCTGGCTTTCCGTTCGTTACGCGGGAACACCCGCAGCTTAACGCCCCAAGACAGCCGCGCCAATCAGGTAAGATTGGCCTGCTGGCGACCATCTGATAGGTTGGCGCCAGCCAATCAACAGGAGACACGAAATGTCGGAAGAAGAAGCCCTTGCGGCGTCGCGCGCCCGTATCGATGATGTCCGCAACCGCATCGATCGCCTCGATAACAATGCGCTGGATTTGATTTTCCGTGAAGCACGCAGCCACAATTGGTGGACCGACCGCGATGTAAGCGACGATCAGCTGCGCGAAATCTGGGACGTCATGAAGTACGGCACCACCAGCGCCAACACCTTGCCGGCGCGCATCCTGTTCATCCGTTCGAAAGAAGCCAAGGAGAAACTCGCCCCCTGTCTCAATCCGGCCAACGTGGACAAGACCATGCTCGCGCCGGTAACCGCCCTGATCGCCACCGATTTGAACTATTTCGACAATTTTGAAAAGCTCTACCCGCCGCGCCCGGAAATGAAGGAACGGCACGCGTCCGATGCCGCGTTCGCCGCCAAATTCGGCCTGCAGCAGGGCACGTTACAGGGCGCCTATTTCATCATCGCGGCCCGCGCGCTGGGGCTCGATTGCGGCGCCATGGGCGGGTTCGACGCCGCCAAGGCCGACGCAGCCTTTCTGGCCAGCACCAGCTGGAAATCCAACTTCCTGTGCAATATCGGCTATGCCGACCTGTCCGGCATCAAGGGCCCGCGCCTCTACCGCTACGCCTTCGACGAGGTCTGCAAGGTGATTTAAGCGAAATCCGCCTATTTATCGGGCTGGTAGCGGCCTTCGGACTCGATCAGGAAGACGCGGTTGATCCGGGCGCGGTAATTCTCCAGCCCGATGGTCGCGCTCAGTTCGACAATTTGTTCCTCGCTGTAATGCGCCCTCAATTCGGCAAACAAATCATCCGAAACATCCGCCGGCGTGACCGTCATCGCCTCGGCTAGGGCAAGGGCCGCCCGTTCCGCGGCGGAGAACAGGTCGCTGTCCTGCCAGATGGCCACTGCGGCGATTTTCTCGTCCGAGCTTCCGGCAACGCTGCTCCCGGCAGCGTTGGTGTCAATTCAGAAGGGACAGGTGATCATCTGGGCGGCGCGCAGGCAAACCAGCCCCCGAATTTCCGCCGGCAGGGTCCCGCTTTTGGCCGGCATGGCATTCAGCGCCCGGCTGGCGATCAGCACCTCGGGGCAGCGCGCCTGAATGCCGATGCCATCGGAAATCCGGCCTGTGGCGGCCTCTGCCCGTTGCAGGACCGGTCGTGCGGCTGGCGGCGCCTCCGCGACGGTCAACGGTTTCAATCGCGCCATGGCTATCCTCCCTATTTCTTCGTCCGTCACGACGTTAGTGCCCGGTTTTCTTAAAGACAATAGCGGCGGCGTTAACACTTGTTTGTCGGTGAATTTTACAAAGAGGAATTCTAACAAATTCTCTTAACCACTGTCATCGGCCTCCGAGCCCGAATTAACCGGGTTGGCACATAGATTGCATGTTTATGGGTGTGGATCGCCTGGACCCCACGGAGGCCTATCTGACGGGCGCTGTTATCCGAACGTTGTTCATGATCCATAACAAATTTGGCGTCTCTTTTCGTCTCCTGAGGAGTTGCTATGAAACTGGCTTTCGCCGCCACGATTTTTTCCCTCCTGCTGACACTGCCCGCATGGGCGGGTTTTGAGGCGGGGACGGCTGCGTACCAGCGTGGTGACTATGGCGCAGCGCTGCGCCAGTGGCTTCCCCTGGCGAAGCGCGGACACGCAGGAGCCCAGAAAAACCTCGCGGCCATGTACCGTCATGGTCGTGGCGTAAAGCGGAACTACGCCGAGGCAATAAAGTGGTACAGGAAGGCGGCGGCGAGGGGCAACGCCACAGCCCAGTTCAGCCTCGGCCTGATGTATCACGAGGCCGAGGGCGTCCCCCAGAACTACGCCAAAGCAGCGAAATGGTATCGGAAAGCCGCTGAGCAAGGTATCGCCCTCGCCCAGTTCAACCTCGGCACCCTGTATTACGAGGGTCTGGGCGTACCACAGAATTACGCCGAGGCCTACAAATGGTGGGCGAAGCGTTAGAGCGGGGAACGGAAGATTCCATCCACGCGCGTCCGGCGGAGTCCTGCTACCCTATCGCTTGGGTTGGCCCAGGGCCGTTCGATGGGACAGCGGTGGAAGCAGACGAAACCCTGTCGGTCGAATCTGGCTGATTATACGAAAGATTGAGCCTAAGGGGACTGCGTTCCGGTGCGGACTGAAATGCGGCCGGTGCGGCGGTGGCCCCGGGACTACCCGTGAAACTGGGTTGTTCCCTGGGTTGTTCCCTGGGTTGTTCGTTGACCGGCTCGTTTCTGAGCGTGGCCTGAATATCTCCCGAAATCCTGCCCCCGCTTTCGATCTCTATGCTGCCATATTTGACGGTTCCCGTGACAACGCCCGTGGATCGTATGATGAGCTTGTCCTTCACCGTGATATTGCCGTCAAACCGGCCGACAATCTCGGCGGAGTGGACGTCCGCATCGCCGATGAATATTCCCGACTCGGAGACCTTCAACTGATTGCTTTGCGCCGATGCTTCGAAATGCCCATCAACCTGGAGAACGCCGCAATCTTCGACACTCCCCTTCATTTTGATCGCACTTCCAATGCACAGCCTAGCGGCATCCGGATCTGGAACGACGGCGGGATTATTCTGTTTCGAAGCAGCTACCTCATTGGCATATTGTCTCGCCATTTCGGTTTGGGCCAAAACGTCCGGATCGTGCATCGACTTCGTTGCCAGATCCAGGTTTCTCGGGGTCGCGGAATGAGGCAGCGACGACGATGGAATCTGAGAATTATTCGGGCGCACGACCATGGACACCTCGGCCTCTTCCTCGAATGAGGACGCCTGATAAGCATTATCAAATGCTGGAGGCGTAACCTTGCGAGAATTGAACATCAGTTTGTCTCCCACCGATAAGTCACCAAAGGACGCATTTTGGTCTTTTAATTGTTATTATGTCCTTGAGAGGAGAAGCTATCACTCCCCCGTATATAAATAGTTAAGGGGGACTAACCAGGCTCGGCTGTTGCGGGCTCAATACGGCGTAACGCGGGCATGACTGGCGTCCGCGTCAATTCTAAAAATGTATTAATGACGCTGGACGGCGGGGTCACGTCCCGTCATTGGGGTCGTGATAGAGTTCTCCGACGATGCCGGTTGTTCCGGGTTTGGACTCGCTCAGATGATAGCGCCCATCCCGGTCGCGCCCGAGCTTGCCGGACTGGCGCAGCGCATCAAGATCGCAGGCGACGTCACGGCCGTCATCGCTGCCTATCGCTTCCACCAGATGGGCGTAGAACATGGGTTCGGCCTCGAGCGCCTGCTCCACCGTCTGGAATCGCGCCGTGCCCCGGAAAATCGCCGCCGCGCTGCGGGTCAGGGGAATTTCCCCATCGCGCCCGATCGGTTTGGTGCAGTCAAACCCGGCCTTGCCGCCGGTCCGCCTTCCCTGCAGCGACGGATCCATGGTCATCCCCATGATACCGGTCAGAAGGACGATGTCCTGATCGGCCTGGAACCGGGTGCCGAAGGCCCATTCCACCTGCCGTTCGTCCTCGATATCGATATCCTCGTCATAGACCCAGACATGCTTGAGCCAGTGGACCGATCCCAGCAGCACGGCGATGGCCTTGCGCGCCTCGCCCGGACTATGCTGGCGCAGCTTCACCCGAATGCCGCTGGCGCCGCCGGATACCTCCATGAGCCGCACCCCCAGCGGTTCCCGGACCGCATGGCGCAGGACCGACATGGCCTCGGATTCGACCCGCATGGCCGTCATACAGGCCGAGTCGCACTGGTCCAGCACGAAAGCCGAGCCGTGCTGCAGTGTCTGATGCAGGACATCGCGGCGCATGGTGATGGCGGTACAGGTGAATACCGGATCGAGATGGATGGCGCCGTAATAGCCCATATATTCGCCATAGGGCCCTTCCGGCTCCACATAGCCCCGTTCATCCAGATAGCCTTCCAGGATCATCTCGCAATCGGCCGGCACCAGATTGTCGTTGGTCAGGCTCTTGACCACCGGTGCGGTCTCGCCCCGAAGCGTGCCCAGGAGGTTGATCTCATCGATCGGCTTTCGGGTTGTCGCGGCATAAAAATCCAGCGGATGATTGCCAATGGCAAAGCTGATGGGCAGGCCTTCGTCGCGCGCGACGCAGCCTTCATAGATACGCTTGAGGTCCGACGGTGCGGTCACATTGGTCCCGGCCTGGGTCCGGTTGCGCAGGCTGAGCCGCCGGCTGCCCACATTGCGCCGGCCGGTTTGCGGATCGGTCGTGTGATCGATGGCGGCGCTGATATAGCAGCTGCCGTCGAATTCATGGTGCGGGTAGAACGGCAGGCGGGTGAGGTCGATATCGTCGCCGGTGATCCTGACGGCCTGGACCGGTGCTTCATCGGACGGGATTTCGACAACCGTCTGGGGCGTCGCCAGGCGGCGCTGGAACGCGTCATAGACCTTGTCGTAGGTTGTGCCGAACGCCGCCGCGATCCGCGCCCGCCCGGCATTGACCTTGGCCACCAGCTCAAGCTGCTCAGGACCGGCTTTCTTGAATAGCAACGCCTTGGGCGTGCCCTCGATGATTTCGGCCAAAGCGGTCAGCGCCACCGGCTTTTCATGAATCTCGACCTCATCCATCTCGATCAGCCGGTCGACGAAAGTGCGCAGCCGGAACTTTTCAAAATCGAAGTCGCTGCCTTTGCCTGATGGTGTGCTCATCCGCTTCCCCCTGTTCTTTACCGGACATGGTAGAGCAAGGGCTGCCCCGGTGCTAGCGGCCCTCCAGCACCTCCGGATTTATCACGTTGATGGGCGCGCCGGCCTCATAGGCGACGATCTGCTCGAAGATTTCACCGAACTGGACCTCGTAATCCTCGCGCGTGACGTAGCCGATATGCGGCGTACACACCACATTGTCCATGGTGAGCAACGGATGATCGGTATCCAGCATGGGTTCGTTCTCATAGACATCGACCGCCGCCAGACCGGGACGCCCTGCTTGCAACGCAGCAACCAGAGCACCCGGCTCGATCAGCGGTGCCCGGCTGGTATTGACCAGCAGCGCCGTCGGTTTCATTCGTGCCAGATCCGCCGCCGTGACGATGCCCGTCGTGGCCGGGTAAAGCCGCAAATGCAGGCTCAGCACATCGCAGCGCGCGAAGAAATCCTGCTTGCTCGCCGCCACCTCGTAGCCATCGGCTTCCGCGCGGGCGCGTGACGCCGCGCTGGCCCAGATCAGGATGTTCATCCCGAATGCCTTGCCGTACCCGGCCGCCGTGCCGCCGATCCTGCCATAGCCGAAGATGCCGAGTGTCCTGCCCCGCAGCGAGCGGCCGATTTCCATCTGCCACTTGCCCGCCTTGAGCGATGCCATCTGCTGCGGAATCTTGCGCATGGCCGCCAGGGTCAGGCCCCAGGTCAGCTCCGCGGTGGCATAGGACGGAAAGCCCGCATGCTGGTTCGCGGACACGATCACGCCGGCCCTGGTGCAGGCCTCCACATCGATATGAGGGTAAACGCTGCGCTGGCTGATGAGTTTCAGTTTGGGAAGGCGTTCGATCAGGGCGGCGCGGATCGCGGTGCGTTCGCGGATCAGAACCAGCACCTCGGTGTCCGCGAGCCGTTCGGCCAGTGCATCCACCTCCTGCACATGATCGTTCCAGATCGTGATGCTGTGCCCGGCTATTTCCGAATAGCAGCCGAGCGTATGCACCGTGTCGAAATAATCGTCAAGAATGGTGATGTTCATGGGGTGTCTGGATTCTCCTGGAATAAATCGCCATCCTCGCACTTGATACGAGGATCTCCCGCCGACCGGGACTCCGTGGGAAAAAGATACTCCTGTCAAGCACGAGGATGACGATTTGGATTTACAATGG
Source organism: Pseudomonadota bacterium (assembly GCA_027624735.1). Taxonomy (GTDB): domain Bacteria; phylum Pseudomonadota; class Alphaproteobacteria; order MPNO01; family UBA2964; genus JAQBTY01. Next base: position 6,220 of record JAQBTY010000146.1, read on the forward strand.
GAGACGCACATGGCGGGGGGAAAAGGCGCGGAGCTCATCGCCGAGTTCCTGATCAAGGAAAAAATCCCCTACATATTCGCGATCTGCGGCGATGGCGGTTTCACCATGCTTCCCCACGTCCTGTGCACGGCGGTGGAATACAATATTCCGGCAATCTGGGTGGTCTGGAATAATTTTGCCTGGAGCGCCATCCGCGACATCCAGTACGGGCTGTTCGACGGGCAGGAAAATACCAGTTCGCTCTGGATAAATTCCCCAAAACTTGAAAAGGTGCCTCAGTTTCAAACCACATCGCATCCGCGATGCGCAAAACAGATTTGATCAATGCAAGACGCGAGTTCCAAAGAGCGGGTACGGGAATATTGGAACCGGAATTCCTGTGGCGAGGTAATGGCCGTCGGCGAAAATGTCGATGATGGCATTACGCTTGCGGCGCGGCGTCGATACCAGCTGGAGCCTTATATATTTCAATTCGCCGATTTCCCGTCGGGTCAGGGAGAGAATGTCCTGGAAATCGGCGTCGGCATGGGTGCGGACCATAAGGAATGGGCCAAGCATCATCCCCGTCTGCTCGCCGGTATAGACCTGACTCCCAGGGCCATCGATTTCACCAAGCAAAGCCTCGCCATCGACGGTCTTTCCTCACTGCTTCAGGTGGGTGACGCGGAGAATCTTCCGTTCGGCGACAATATGTTTGACATCGTCTATTCCTGGGGCGTGCTGCATCATTCACCGGACACACCGACCGCGGTACGTGAGGTCTGGCGCGTCCTGAAGCCTGGCGGAAAGGCGATAGTGATGATCTATCATCGCTGGTCGATCGTGGGATTCATGTTGTGGTGCCGCTACGCCCTGATGGCCGGGAAGCCCTGGCGCCGCTTGACCGATATATATTCGAACCATCTCGAAAGCCCTGGTACAAAAGCCTATTCGCGGGCCGAAGCCGCCGCAATGTTTGCCGATTTCTCGAAGGTTCACGTAGCGGTCCAGCTTAATCACGGCGACCTGCTGCAGGGCGAGGTGGGACAGCGCCATCAGGGACGCCTGCTGACCATCGCCAAGGCCGTCTGGCCGCGCTGGCTGATCCGTTCCCTGTTCTCGGGGTTAGGGCTTTACCTCCTGATCAGTGCGGAGAAATAGCGAAAGCCCGTTTAAGACCTTAGGGAACCGTGTCTCGATGCTGCAGCGTGGCATAGTCCTTTACCAATTCACGACTCTTCCGGCGCTTCGCCGCGTTCCTCGCGCAGGTAACCGCACAGGCGCTGTACCGGTTCGTCCGAGGCCGAAAACAGAATGGCATCCTCATGGGCTTCGTGAACCACCGGGCGCCAGCATGGCACCGCCACCACATCGCCCCGCTTCCAGTCGAAGGACTTGCCGTCCACGATCGATCGGCCGCTGCCTTCGAGAACGAGATAGAGATAATTGGCCGACGACCGGAACCGGTTGGTACACGTGCCGGCCCGCAAACGCTGCATGTGGAGCGCCAGCGTGGGCAGCGCCGGCTTTGTCGCGCCAAGCTCGATCCGCGCCCCGAAACAGCCGTCCGGGTCGGGTTCGGCCTCATGGAGCGCCTCCAACGTGTCGCCCCACGAAAACAGCAAGGGCGACGGTTCGGCCACGTTGCGCATGGGTTCGTGGCCGTCCGGATGATAATCCTGGAACAGCGGCTCCAGCATGATGGTCAGCGGCCGGTCGAGAATATCGAGCCACATGCAGGCGTCGCTTCCCTCCACCCCATGCCAGTGCCAGTCGCCGCCCGGCGTCAGCACCACATCGCCGGGCCGCATATCCACCCGTTCGCCGTTGACCACGGTATAGCTGCCGGCGCCTTCGAGGATCACCCGGAGCGCATGGGGCGAATGCCAATGCGAGCGCGCGACCTCGCCGGGCAGCATGAGCTGATAGGCGCTGATCATGGTGCGCAGCGTGCCATAGGCATGGCCCTCGGCCGGGTTGCGCATGATCAGGTTGCGCCGCTCCGCATGTTCCGGTCCGACGATGCGGGCGACTTCTTCCAGCGCGGCGCGGCCCTCCGACCATTTCCAGTGCGCCGGCTCCAGCGACTTTTTGGGTTCTTTCCAGATCGACACGTCGGTGACGCGGAAACCCGGATCGAGATACAGCGGATCGAGCTTGCCATAAAGCCCCTCGAGCTCCTCCTTCATGGTCTCGGGCGGGGTGCGGTATTCGGCCATTATCTAGATCCCCCCGGCGCTATTTCTTGATGCCGACCAGGGTACGGGCGCGGGCAAACACCGCCGGATCGGTCGACAGCACCTTACCGACAAAGGCGGCGATGTCCGCGCCGCTCTTGAAACTGATATCGGCCTTCGCCTTGGCAGCCCGGGACCGTAATCCCTTATCGTTTTCCAGCTTGGCGAAGGATGTCCGCCACGCCGCCACCCGGTCGCCCGGCACCGATGGCGGCATCAGCACCGACCAGCCGATGACCGTGCCGGAATCGATCAGCTGGGCAACCTCTCGGTCGGCGGGGTTGGTGAACATGGTGTTGACCAGCGGCACGTTGGGCAGTTCCATCGCCTTGGCTTCGCCGGACTGGACGATGGGCAGTATCTTGCCGTCACGGTATTGCGCCGCGAGCTGGGTCTTGAGCGACATCGACGAGCCGATCCGCGCATCCACCTCGCCGCCTTCCATGGCGACGTTCATGGCCTTGGCGCCGCGATAGCCGGTCACCAGCTTGAACTTGGTGCCGACCAGCTTGTTCAGCATGGAGGCCAGCATGTAGCCGTGATGGTTGCGCCCGCTGACGCCCATGATGATCTGCTTTTTCTTGATATCGTCGAAGGTCTTCACGCCGCGTCCGTTCATGACGAGGATGACCGCCACGTATTCATTGATCCGCCCGACCCAGTTAAACTTCCCCGCGTCGTACTTGGCCTTGGACGGCCGCAAGGCCTGCGCCACCACCAGATCCTTGGTCACCATCCCGACGAAGGACCCGTCCTTGGCCGCCGCATTGTAAAGATAGTTGGTCGCCTTCAGCCCGCCGGCGCCCGGCATGTACTGGACCACCACGCTCGGCTTGCCCGGCAGATGGTCGCCGATATGACTCGCCACCAGCCGCCCGTACAGCCCATAGCTGCCGCCCGCCCCATAGGACACTACCAGCGTCAGCCGCTTGCCGGCGAAGTAATCGGACGCGGTATCCGCCGAGGCGTTCGACGCATTCATCATTGTGGCCGGCACCGCCAGCGCGAGGGCGGCAATGGCGGAACGGAAACGGAATGTGCGGATCATGGCGGGATGCCTCCAGCTGGAAAAAAGGAAATCTTGTCAGCACGCGGTAGGGGAGATAACTCATGTTAGGGGTCCGCCGAAGGCTGGTCAAACCCGCCCTCAAAAACAGTCCGCGGCCGTATCGGACGATTTGCCCCGGACGGCCGCCGAACTTGTAGCGTTCCACCACGACCTCGTCGTACAGACCGTCGGTGTAAAACGGCTCCTCTGACAGGAACGCCTCGACAGCATTGCGCGACGGCAGCGCGATCGGAAAGGAGGCCGCGCAGCTTGTATGTATCGATCAGCGGTCACGTCGCGGTTGGAAAAAAGTCTTTTTTTCGAGGATCAATCCCATGCAAAGTAGAAATACGGTATCTGAATACCGTGAAACGGCGTTTGGCGGGCGCGCCATCCTCGCACTTGATGCGAGCATCTCCATCCCGAACAGACAAGATCCTCGCACTCGATGCACTGGTGTCCGGTTTAATTTCCTGTCCAGTAGTCGAACAGCTCGCAACAGCCCGGGCAGTTTATTTCCCTTGTCATCCCGGCC
>JAQBTY010000147.1 GCA_027624735.1 Pseudomonadota bacterium
TAATCAATAATGGACATTAGCTCTCACTACCGTTCAAAGGCAGAGCGGGTTCACCGGGCGCTTACGCTTCAGGTTCAAGTCGTCAACCGCGATCTGATAGACCGAAGGGTGTGGCTTGAAGATCCCAACCGCTTCGACCGAATAGACTGCATCGAGCAGGGGTGCGAGCCCCGCCGCCTGCACGGCATCTTCAAGCATGGTTGGCTCGCCGTTTGACAGGATTGCTGTCCGCATGCCCGAGTCCCTGATTGCTTTTAGCGTTTCCGCCACTTCCGGATAGGGCGCCAGAGTTCGATAGAGACCAAGCAGATCGTCGCGCAGGCGGCGGTCTGCAAGGCCCAGGGCCGCCATGGCGAAGTCGAGCGCATCCGTGGTGACCAGCCAGAAATCCGCATGCCGGCCCATCAGACTGCGCAGCCAGGTATATTCGAGCTGTTTCTGGCGCCACAGTGCGGACAGCTTGTCGGCATCCTTGCCAATCCGATCGCGTCTCTGCGCGACGGCTGCATTGAAGTCCAACAGGGTGCCATATGCATCGAAGACGCACGCGCCGATATCCGTTAATGGCGTATTCGTCATGGCTTAGAAAGCCGGCTCGACATTGGCGGGCTCATGTCGGCGAAGGTCCCGATCCAGGGTTACCGCCATCCGGCCTGGCTGCAGGCGGTTTCTGAAGACCTGGAGATTGCCAAGGACCCGCTGAACGTAAGTCCGCGTTTCCTGGTAGGGAATTAATTCAATCCAGTCGATTGGATCGCCGGCGCCATTTCGGGGATCGCCATTTTGCCGCAGCCAGCGGCTTACGGCATTGGGCCCCGCGTTATAGGCGGCGACCGCCAAAACGTACGATCCGCCGAATTTGGACAGCATATCCCGCAGATAGCGGCGTCCCAAACGGACATTGTAGTCAGGGTCACTGGTCAGCCGGGTCCGGGAATAGCCTATCCCGTTTGAGCGGGCAACGAGCCGCGCGGTCCGCGGCATCAACTGCATGATTCCGCGGGCGCCAGTGCGGCTGAGCGCGCCCGAATAAAAATTACTTTCCTGACGGGCGACGGCGAGCAAAAGGGCGCGTTCGGGGCTGCCGTCCGGCATCTCGAAAAGCGGGTAGCCCATGCTTAGCAATATTTCGCCATCGAGGTGCGCATGACGGGCGATCCAGACCGCCAGGTCGATCCGACCGATCGACTTGGCCAGATCGCCGGCCAGGACTCTCTGACTTGGCGATTTACCTATACGGCTAAGCCGGAAGAGGAATTTTCGTACATGCTTGCGCTGGCCAAGTTCGCTCAGCACGCGAACCGCATGGGTCAGCTCGTGACTTTCAAACTGTTTTTTTTCTGTTTCATCTGGTGCAGGCGGTTCCGGCGAGGCGTGGATTGTTCCGCCCAGTTCCTGCGCCGCGAGTTGACCGTGATAGGTCGTCGGGTGGCGCGCCGCGATTAGAAACCATTCGTTCGCCTGCGGCGCAGCGCCGTCGGCTTTCGCTGCGCGGCCGGCCCAGTACGCGGCCCGCGCCTTGCTCACCGGGTATTGAACCGTCTGGTATAATCCTTCAAAACGTTGTTGCGCCTCTTTTCCCTGATTCAAATACCGAAGGGCTATCCAGCCCGCCAACCACTCCGCTTCGGCGAATAGCTCCTTATGGCGGTGATCAAGCCCGTGCTCGCGAACCACCCGATAAGCATCGGCGATCCGCCCGTCCGCGAGAAGGCGGCGGGCAATAATAACGCGCTCCTTTGACCACAAATCTGGTCTGACCATATCGCCTGGCGGATTCTTGAAAATCTCCAGAGCTTCCACGTCACGGCCCTTGCGGCGGCGCCACCGCAGGCGTTCGAACAGTAGTCCAGTATCGTGGCGCAACGAGTCCGGAGTTCGCGATATGGCGCTGTCCACGCCGCCGCTCCGACGGCGCAGCCGTATCCGGGCTGTCGCCAGCGCGCGATGCCCCGCCGATACCCGGCTAAGCATGCGGCGCGCCTGCCTGTGGTCGCCGTTCCAGAGTAAATTGTCGAGCCGCTCCCAGTGATCAGCATCCGTAAAGCGCTTTTTGTATTGCCGCAGGAAGCGCCTCTCGTCGCGGCGATTGAAGCGGCCATAGACCCAGGCGTCGCGTAAATGCACGTATCCTTCATCGTGGCGCCCGGAGGCGACAAGCGCCTGGGCATAGGCGATTTTTCCTTCCGTTGTTTGTGGCGGCCGATTGGCGAACCAGGCCGTGACAATTTCCTTCGGCGTCGTTTCGGTCATGGCTTCTTCCGCCCGATTGCGCAGCGTGTTGGGGAGCGGCCAATCGGGATTCCGGTTCACGAAATCCACTATTTCCGAAAAGCCGTAGTTGTTTCCCGTTTGAGTCATTTCAAGCCACTGGAGAATTTTTCGCGGCAATGGGTTGCGCCCGCGTGCGGCAAGCAGGCGGGCCGCTGCCCAGTTTTTCTTTTCGGCAAATTTAAAGGCGGATTTGTATGTCGATTTGTCTGAAGGGGTGAGCGCAATCGCACTTGCGCCTGCCGGGGCGGCAATAATAGCTGCTGGCGCCGAACGCTCGGTCGTGAATTCTTCTTCTATGTCTGACAGGTCCAGAATGGGCGCATCGGGGTCCGAGCCGTCGAGAACGACCGCGACGGCTGCCTGAAAGGGGCCCCCCGCGCTCAGGAGCAACAAGGATATGCCCATGACGGATGCTCCCGCTATCCGGAAGGCCACCTGCCTTGCTGTCTGCCACGCTCTCCGGATGGGGCGGGCGGCTATTTTGGCTGCGATGCTCGTCTGCATACGTCGGCCTCTTTACCCGCCGATGGTACTGGCGTGGGTTGAATTCCACAAGGATCGCCACTACGTCCCAATGGGCGCTATACCGCAGGTCTTGCCGCTCACACCATGGCGGTTTACTGTTCGGTAACACTATATTCTGCTTATCAGGTAAAAATAACGGAATCGCGGAGACGACATTATGTTGATGTTGCAAGGCTCAATTTGCGCATTGGTTACGCCCTTTTGCGACGGGACGCTTGATGACGCGGCCTATGAAAAGTTTGTCGACTGGCAGATCGAGCAGGGAACCGAAGGGCTGGTGCCGTGTGGGACCACCGGCGAGTCGCCGACGCTAAGCCATGACGAACATATGCGTGTTGTGGAAATCTGCGTCAGCGTCGCCAATGGGCGCGTTCCGGTCATTGCCGGCACCGGGTCTAACTCGACGGAAGAAGCGATCAGGCTGACCGCTCACGCCAAGAAGGCCGGCGCGGATGCGGCGCTCGTGGTGACGCCCTATTACAACAAGCCGACCCAGGAAGGGCTGTATCGGCATTACAAGGCGCTGAACGATTCCGTCGATCTGCCTGTCATCATTTATAATATTCCCGCCCGCAGCGTGATCGATATGTCCATCGACACCATGGCGCGGCTGGCTAAGCTGCCTAATATTATCGGCGTCAAGGATGCGACCAACGATGTCGCGCGGGCGACGCGCCAAAAACTCGCGATTGGTGCGGACTTCATTCAGCTGTCGGGCGAAGACGGCACCCAGATCGGCTTTCTGGCTCAGGGCGGTGCGGGGTGCATATCCGTTACCGCGAACATCGCGCCGAAGCTGATGTCGGATTTCCACAAGGCGTGGCGCAGCGGCGATATCGCGGACGCCCAGGCTCTTAACGAGCGGTTGATGCCGCTTCATGTTGGACTGTTCTGTGAATCCAATCCCGGCCCGGTCAAGTACGGGGCGAGCCTGCTTGGGAAATGTTCGCCCGAAACCCGCCTGCCGCTTTGCGAAATCTCGGAGGCCAGCAAGCAGACCGTCGATGCCGCGATGAGATCCGCGGGCCTGCTGAACTGATCATGGCTGTTTCCGCCGCTGATCAGACACGTGTTGCGGCGCATAACCGCAAGGCCCGCTATAATTACTCGATCGAGGACAGCCTTGAGACCGGCATTGTCCTGACCGGCAGCGAGGTAAAAGCATTGCGCGCCGGTCGCGCCAATATCGCTGAAGCCTATGCCACGGAAAAAGACGGTGAGCTGTACCTGATCAACTCCCATATTCCCATATACGAACAGGCCGGTCAGCAAAACCACGAGCCGCGCCGGCCGCGCAAATTGCTTGTTCATCGCCGCCAGATCGGCCGGCTGGTCGGCGCCATTCAAAGGGAGGGCATGACGCTTGTTCCCCTGAAACTTTATTTCAACGCACGCGGCATGGCCAAGCTCGAGCTCGGCCTGGCCAAGGGCAAGCGCCAGTTCGAAAAACGCGAGACGGAGAAAAAGCGCGACTGGGAGCGGGAGAAATCCCGCGTCCTGCGCGACAAGGGATGACAGACCGTCCCGACGATGCTCCCGAAAGCAAGCGTGCAAAGCTGATTGCGAGCAAGCAGGCCTGGGCGCGTGACGGAAGGCTGCTGACCGGAGCGCCGGGGGATCCTGTCCGGGACCGGCTGCCGCCGGGCCAGAGGCTGGTTAAGGATTGGCCGGTGCTGGATCTTGGCGCCCTACCGCAGCGCGATCTGGAGAAATGGCGTCTTCGCATCGATGGAGCGGTTGAAAACCGTATCATCTGGGACTGGCCCGCCTTTCAGAGCCAGCCGCAATCGCGGATCAGGACGGACATTCACTGCGTCACCGGCTGGTCGCGCTATGACAATGGCTGGGAAGGCGTGTCCGCCGCTCATATTCTGGATCTGGTAAAGCCGCATGCCGAGGCGCGCCACTGCATATTTTACAGTCGCGATGGCTACACCACCAATGTGCGTCTCGACCGGTTCGCTGACGATGAGGTGATGCTGGCCCATAGCTGGGAAGGGAAGCCGCTTTCCCAGCCCCATGGCGGCCCGGTCCGGGTGGTGATGCCCAAATGGTATTTGTGGAAAAGCGCGAAGTGGCTGCGCCGTATTGAATTTTCCGTAGACGACAAGCCCGGCTACTGGGAAACACGCGGTTATCACAATGAAGGCGATCCCTGGAAAGAGGAACGCTACAGCGACTAATCCTCGGCCTTTTTGCCCGTGGCGTTCTACGGATCATTTCCAGATTCATATAAACCGCCTGGTGGCCTTCGTCGTCGAGATCGATCTCATCTTCTGAAGGTCGAAACTCAATCGTAGATTATTTAATCAGCGACATAAACAGACCTGCTGTTGGCCGCGGTCGCCATTGGTGCGCCAGGCTTTGTCTCGACGCGCCCGCCTGCTGTCCCCAATTGCCAGGACCTTAGGCAGCCCCGCCTCTCCTAAAAAACTTGGTTTAACATTGTAAAACAAAGTAAAATATAAATAAAATAACATAAAAATGTATGTAATTGTTTAACATTGTAAACCACGTTAAAACAAGTGTTTATAATAAATAAAAAGTTAATAATAGTTAATTTTTTATTGTTACACATTCACATTTGTGGCAATATCCCATAGGTATATACCCCATTAGTATATACGCGAACGGATTTATGTTCGTCGGGGTGTCACATGGACAAAAGAATGAGGGAGCTATCCAAGGGTAGTTGCCGCCGACGGGCTACTGGTGAAATCCAAGTTAACCCATGGTTGATCGGAGGCGCTTACAGGAAGGTTTCCAACATTCAGAAGAACAAATTCTCTTTAAAAGGGTAAACTGTTCAGATCTTGGCTGGGGTTTGGTTTTTGAAAGGTGAAGAGAATGGAACCGCTATCAAGGAAACCGAAGGGTGGAGCAATTGCAGTGGAAACCAGGCGCCGGAATTTCGCCTGTACTTCCCTATCATGCGCGGCTGTGCTGGCGGGGCTGTTTTTTGCCCTCTCGGCCGCCAACGGACTCAAGGCCGATATTGCCGGGCCTCTCAATGAAGGTACCGTTTCCGAAGACCTCGACCAGGCGGCGGCCTGCCAGGAAATGCTTTCCGTCACCAGCCATCTGTCAGGTGAGAACAACGAAAACAACACAACAGCCTGCGGGCCGGCGCCCCAGTTCGCGGTCGAATCCGATGTCCTTGATGAATTATTGGATGTTACCGGGACGGAACTGAATACCGGAAACATCGTCGCCGATGACGGACGGGTCGATGTCCCCACCGGCGCCAGACCCAGCCCGGTTTGTTTCGAAGGGACGTGCGCTCAGCGCTTCACCGTGAAGATGCTGCGCGAAGAAGAATTCGGTCCGGTGAAGCTCGGCGACAAGGCCTATGTGCCACCGCCATCCGAGCGCCCGGAATTTCCGCGGCCGCAGACTCATGAATATGGGCCTTCGGCAACCAATCTTGACGAATTTCTTAGCTACTATGTCGATGAGCCCCATGGGGACTATGTGCCCAGGACTACTCCGGGTCGGGCTTACCCCTATCCCTGGCCGACCATGTACGCGAACGATCCGGACGATCTGAACTATTCCACCGAAGCCGGCGAGGCAGGAATGGAAAACCCCTGGAAAGCGGATATTCAGACCTATCTCGGCCGTACTCTGAATACGCCGCCGGCGGAGGGGCGTCCCCCGGGACCGGACTGGGCGCACCAGCGCTGGGACGAATTCTATCCGCAAACCTATTTCGCGACCGCCCAGGCGGGCGCCCGCACCAACAATGGCCTTCGTGACAGATTGCAAACGCACAATTACGCGTTGGGTGAGTGGGGTCCGTTTGGTCTCTATCACAACATCTTGGAGGGTGACGGTCTGGTAAATCCGATCGTGGGAACGACAGGCGGCATTGAACCGCGTTTCCATCCGAGGTTCCCGGCTCAGGATCCCAATGCGCTCTGGACCTTCGACGGTACTTTTCCGCCGAAGCTGCTTAAGGCGCGTTATGGCGAAGGCGTCTTGTTCCGCCATTATAATGCGCTGCCGATCGATCCGGCGGCGAATTACGGGTTCGGTGTGCACACCCTCAGCACGCACGAGCACAACGGCCATAACCCCTCCGAAAGCGACGGCTATACACAGGCCTTCTTCTTTCCGGGGCAGTTCTATGATTATCACTGGCCTATGATTCCGGCCGGCCACGACAGCATCAACACCGATGCCAGCGACCCGAGGATGGCGATGCCGTGCAAGGAAGGAGAATTAATAAGGTACAAATACAAGACTGGTGCCGCTGAAATGCGTCCTTGCGTAAACGGCGCCGTACAGCTTCCGGGTGACTATCGGGAACTCATGGGAACCCACTGGTTCCACGATCACATGCTCGATTTCACCGCCCAGAATGTGTACAAGGGCAACGTCTCTATGTTCAATTATTACAGCGCCATCGACCGCGGCAAGGAAGCCGATTGTCACTACGCGAATCCCTATAACCCAGCCACGAAAACCGGCAACGTAAACCTGTGTCTACCAAGCGGGAAGGCACTGGAATGGGGCAACCGGGATTACGACATCAATGTGTTGATGACGGACAAGGCCTGGGATTCAGATGGGCAGCTGTTCTTCAACATATTCAACAAGGACGGTTTCCTGGGCGATCAAATGCTGACGAACCTCGTCTGGAAGCCCTATTTCGACGTGCGGAAGCGCCGCTATCGGCTCCGTCTCCTGAATGCATCGGTATCCCGTTACCTGCGTATTGCGCTGGTGGAACAGGTCAATGGCACAAGTGGTGAAATTTCCGGTCCGCAGCGATCAAACGTCTCGTACAACCGGGTGCCGTTTCATATGGTCCTCAACGATGGCAACATCATGGAGCACGCGGTCCATTTCGATGGCAACAAGACCGTCGCGGGCTTCGAGAATCGAAAGGGTACTCTGCCCACCCAGGCGATCGCGGAACGCTACGATATCGTTGTCGATTTCGCAAGATTTGCCCCGGGCACCAAGCTCTATTTCGTCAATTTGCTCGAGCATCGTAACGGTCGGCGGCCAAACGAGGCCATTCCCCTTCAGGATATCCTGAACGGCACGTATCACGACCGGCGGGGCGCCAGTGCGGCAGAGGCGGACATCGCAATCCCCAATGGCACCCGCTACGACACCGATCCCACCGTCGGCAGGTTCCTCGAGTTCCGGGTGCATAGGAACATCGATCCCTCAACATGTGTAATTAATCCAGACAATTCACGAGACGCTCCGGTTATCTGCCAGGACGGCGTGGATACGAGCATGAACCCGGCCGACTATGAGGAAGGCGGCATGAAGATGGTGCCGTTACCCGGCTTCACGCAGGAAGAACTCGCCAATGCCGTACACCGCACCTTCGAATTCGCGCGGTCGAACGGTACCGACGAGTCGCCCTGGAGCATCAAGACCGATGGCGGCGCCGGGTACAACATGGATCCGCGGCGTCTGACGGCCGCTCCCACCAAGGACGGTCAGGTCGAGATCTGGCATCTGGAAGGCAACGGCGGCTGGAGCCATCCGGTCCATGTCCATTTCGAGGAAGGGCAGATTCTGTCACGCGACGGAAAGGCCCCGCCCGAGTGGGAAAAATGGGCCCGCAAGGACATCTATCGCATTGGACGCATGGCAGACAGTACCACCTCTGTCTCCCTTGCAATCCGCTTCCGCGAGTTCATGGGAACCTATATGGAGCACTGCCACAATACCCAGCATGAGGATCATGCGATGCTTCTCCGCTGGGATGTCGAAAACCCGAACCAGGTCAAGCTCATGCCGACACCCATGCCCACGTGGGATGGCGTAGGCTATGTGGCTTCGACCGCGCTGCCCACGGCCAGGAGAAACGGCAACCCCGGCCCAGGCGGCGGCACCGAAACGCCGGCGAACGTCAGTCCGACGGTTAGCCTCTCTCCGGAGAATCCTGTCGGTGTGGAGCCGTTTTGGGTGCTGTTCGGCGGTCCGGCCAGCGATCTCGACGGTACTATCGTCTCCAGGACCTGGGCGTTCGGCGACGGCGCCACCAGCAACAGCTCCAACGTTACACTCGGCCACACCTACACAGCCGCCGGTACCTATACCGCGACGGTGACGGTGACCGACAACGGCGGCGCCACCGCCTCTGCCTCGACATTGGTCACGGTGGCGGCGGCCCCGGTCGTAGACACCACGGCACCGGTGGTGACGGCTCCGGCCGACATCTGGATAGTCGAGGGCGATTCGATCAACCTCGTAACGGCCACCGCGACGGATGATGTCGGGGTTGTCAGCATCACCAATGATGCACCGGAGACCTTCCCGCTCGGTCCCACACTGGTGACCTGGACGGCGAAGGACGCGGCCAACAATACCGGGACAGCGACCCAGTGGGTCACGGTGACTGCTGCCGCGTCAAACGTCGCTCCGGTGGCGGTGAATGACGCCTATACCCTCGCCAAGGGTACGGTTGTTACGATCACCGCTGGCCTGAACGTCACGGCCAACGATACCGACGACGGTACGCTCAATCCCTCGAGCGTGGTGATTACCTCGCAAAACCTGACCAAGGGGGGCTTGATAGTACAGACCGCACCCGGCGTCTGGACTTACACGGTCGGGAGCGGGCGAGTCATCGTGGGTCGCGCCATCGTGAATGTTGGTGAGAGCTTCACCTACACGGTGCGGGACAACACGGGTCTGTTGTCCAATGTAGCGACGGTAACCGTTACCGTCCCCTAGAGAAACCATGGTTCACCGGGCGGCTCCCTGTTGGGGGCCGTCCGGCCGGATCGGGGAACCACACGTTCCCGGATGGATATCGACAAGAGCAATCACAAACAGTGGGGGCGGGATTAAAACCCGCCCCCGGATTGCTTTCACCGGATTGCTTTCAAAGGTCTCGCTCAGGCGGGGCCTTTGTGATTCACGGTCTCGACGTTGAAGAAGCCGTCCCTGCCACGGAAGATGACGAGACCGGAACCAGCAGCGTTTCAAATCACCGGATTCCGCCCAACGCTTCCTGCATATCCAATCCGCCCTATACATTGCCTTGATTACGTCCAGATTACGTCCAGCGTCATTTGCTCAGCAAAACTGCTTGCAATCAGGGGGGGCCGTCCTCAGCCGATCAACCCGATGCCGTCAACCTTCCGGATCCGTGTTCCAAAGCCTTCCGACAACCGCTGCATTCGATCGAGGATGCC
>JAQBTY010000148.1 GCA_027624735.1 Pseudomonadota bacterium
AGGAGAAGCACCGCCATGACGGTCGCGAATAAAGGCGCCGTCAGGCTGAGCGATACGACTTTTGCCAGCGGCTCCAAGGTAAGCCCGTAAAAAAACGCCAGCATCGCAATGACGTTGAGCACGGACCGGATTACGTGAAGACCGAAACGCCGGGTCATCAGCGGACGCAGTCCACCCCGCAAAAACACCGCGGACATAAATATAAAGCCGAAGAATTGCCGGAAAAAAGCAATCTCGAACACATGCATACTGTACGACAAATGCACCACAAAACCGTTGATGCCGGAGATCGACGACGCCGACGCCAGCATATTCGCCATACCCAGAATCGGGCCCGGGACGCCGCTGAGACGCGTTGCTAACCAACTCTTGTTTTGGGACATGGGAAACCGCTGGAGAGAATGCCCTCTCCCATAGCACGTTTATCAGGGCTCAGCACGATTCCAGCGCGCTTTGCCACGGGCGGTCAAAATGGTAGTGAACCGGCCATGAGAACAGATGAGTTTGATTTCGATTTGCCCCGCGCGTTGATCGCACAGCAACCGGCATTCCCCCGGGATACCAGCCGATTGTTGACGGTGGGGGAAGACCTGCGCGATTTGGGCATGCGCGATCTGCCGGGCCTTCTGCGGGCGGGCGATATATTGGTGCTCAATGACACCCGCGTCATCCCGGCACGGCTGCGTGGCAAGCGCGGCGAGGCCACCATCGAGGTGACACTGCACCGGCGCTTGAGCGAAACCGACTGGCGTGCCTTCGCGCGGCCCGCGCGGCGGTTGCAGGTGGGCGACCGCATTGCGTTCGCACCGGATTTCAGCGCCACGGTGACCGAGAAACGGGACGCCGGCGAGATCGGCCTGCACTTCGCCGACATCACGCAGGAACAGCCGCTGGAACAGGCATTGGAACGCCATGGCATCATGCCCTTGCCGCCTTACATAGGCCGCCCTAAAGAGGGCGCCGCCGCGGACCGTGAGAAGTATCAGACCGTTTACGCGGCTAATCCGGGAGCTGTCGCCGCCCCCACCGCCGGGCTGCATTTCACCGAGACCCTCCTGTCAGAGCTGCAGGAGGCCGGAATCTTGATCGCCAAGCTCACCCTGCATGTGGGCGCCGGGACGTTCCTGCCAGTCAAAGTAGACCGGATAGAGGACCATAAAATGCATAGCGAATGGGGCCGCATCGACCACGCCACGGCGGATGGGATCAATGCCGCCCGGGAAGCCGGTGGCCGGGTTGTCGCGGCGGGGACGACGGCACTGCGTTTGCTCGAATCAGCAACCGACGAGGCTGGTACGGTGACCGCTTTCGAAGACACCACTGATATCTTCATTTCACCGGGCTACCAATTTCGCGCGGTAGATTTGCTGCTAACCAATTTTCATTTGCCGAAATCGACTTTGTTCATGCTGGTCTCGGCCTTTGCCGGGCTGGCGCGCATGAAGGCGGCCTACCAGCATGCCATTAAGTCCGGCTATCGCTTCTACTCCTATGGCGACGGCTGTTTGTTGCACCGCGAGGACCAGCTGTGAGTAGTGAGAACCTGAAGTTTGAAGTTCAAGCCGTATCGGGCAAGGCACGGCGCGGGCAGCTGCATACCGCCCATGGCATCATCAACACGCCTGCCTTCATGCCGGTTGGTACGGCAGGCACCGTTAAGGCGATGAAGCCGGAAGACGTCGCCGCGACCGGCGCCGAGATTATTCTGGGCAACACCTATCATCTGATGCTGCGGCCCGGCGCCGAGCGGATAAACCGGCTGGGCGGGCTGCATCGTTTCATGAACTGGCCCGGACCCATCCTGACCGATTCCGGCGGCTATCAGGTGTTCTCGCTATCGCAACGCCGCACCATCGGCGAGGACGGCGTGGTGTTTCAATCCCACATCGATGGCGCGCGGGTTGATTTGACACCGGAACGGGCGGTGGAAATCCAGCACCTGCTGGGCAGTGACATCACCATGGTGCTGGACGAATGCACCGGCTGGCCGGTGACCGAAGCGGAAGCCCGTGCCTCGATGGAACTGTCCATGCGCTGGGCGGCACGCTGCAAGGCGGCGTTCCGGGCGCGCACCGGATACGGGCTGTTCGGCATCGTGCAGGGAAGCGTATTTCCCCATCTTCGCCGGGACTCCGCCGCTGCATTGATCGACATCGGTTTCGACGGCTACGCGGTGGGCGGGCTCGCTATCGGTGAGGGCCAGGAGACGACCTTTTCCGTTCTGGACGCGACGGTGCCATCCTTGCCGACGGATCATCCGCGCTATCTGATGGGTGTTGGAAAACCCGCCGATATTCTTGGCGCGGTACGGCGCGGTATCGACATGTTCGATTGCGTCCTGCCGACACGGTCGGGCCGTAACGGACAAGTCTTCGTGCGCGGCGGCACGCTCAATCTGCGCAATGCGCGTCATACAGATGACCCCGGCCCGCTGGATGCCGCCTGTACCTGCCCGCCCTGCCGGCATTATAGCCGGGCCTATCTGCATCATCTGATCAAGGCCGGCGAAATGTTGGCGGGAATGCTTTTGACGGCGCATAACCTGCATTATTATCAAACGATGATGTCCACTATCCGCCAGGCGATTGAAGAAAACGCCCTAGATGCCTTCGCCGACACCTTCGAGGCCGAACAGGCGGTGGGGCCGGACGTGTCCGAAACACCTCCTAAGACGTGAGTGAACTGATGTGACTGAAGAAACACTTACCCAGCTTGGCGCCCACACCACCCTTCCTGCCTCTCCGGAGAAAGCGCTGTTGGAGCGGGTCGCCAACCCGCATCCCGGAACGCTTTATCTGGCGCGGTTCACCTGCCCGGAATTTACCGCGCTCTGTCCGGTAACCGGACAGCCCGATTTTGCCCATCTGGTGATCGATTACGTGCCGGATGGCTGGCTGGTGGAAAGCAAGTCGCTCAAGCTCTATCTCGCGTCGTTCCGCAATCACGGCCATTTCCATGAAGACTGCACCATCGGCATCGCCAAGCGTCTGGAAGAGCTGTTGCAGCCGACCTGGTTCAGAATTGGCGGCTATTGGTATCCGCGCGGCGGCATGCCGATCGATGTGTTTTACCAAAGCGGAGCAGCGCCCGATGGGCTCTGGATTCCCGATCAGGGGGTTGCGCCCTACCGCGGACGCGGGTGAGCGGCGCGGCCAGCGGTCCATCGCCAAAGGACGCGATCAGAACGCGGGCGCTGTCACTCGGCTTTGATGCAGTGGGGTTTGCACCGGCCACGCTTGGCGACAGGGCGCGCACCGGTCTCGCCGAATTTCTCGCCAACGGCTATCACGGCGACATGGGCTGGCTGGCCGACCGGGAAGCGGTCCGCCTCTCACCCGACGCTCTCTGGCCCGAAGCACGCAGCGTAATCGTGGTCGGCCTCAACTATGGGCCCGACCGTGATCCGATGGCGATCCAGAAGGAATACAGCCGTGGCGCCATATCGGTCTATGCGCAGGGGCGCGACTACCACCATGTGCTGAAGAAAAAGCTCCGCGTGCTCACCCGTTATGTGGCCGACACTTTCGATGCGGACGTGAAGCTGTTCGTCGATACCGCGCCGGTCATGGAGAAACCGCTGGCCCAGGCGGCGGGTATCGGCTGGCAGGGCAAGCATTCCAACCTGGTCGCCCGCGACTGGGGATCATGGCTTTTCCTGGGAGAAATCTATACCACTCTGGCGCTTGAGCCAGATGAGGCTGGGACCGATCATTGCGGCGGCTGCGCACGCTGCCTGTCGGCCTGCCCCACTAACGCCTTTCCGGCGCCCTACAAGCTGGATGCACGGCGCTGTATTTCCTACCTGACCATCGAACACAAAGGGCACATCGCCCGGGAATTTCGCATTCCCATGGGCAATCGGATATTCGGGTGCGACGATTGTCTCGCGGTGTGCCCGTGGAATAAATTCGCTAAGCGGGGACAGGATGCGGATTTGTCGCCGCGGATCGAACTCATGGCGCCCCGGCTGGCCGATCTGGCCGCCCTCGACGATGCCGCCTTCCGGTTATTTTTTTCAGGGTCGCCGGTTAAACGGATTGGCCGTAACCGCTTCATCCGCAACATCCTGATCGCCATTGGAAATAGCGGGGGAAATAGCGGGGGAAATAGCGGGGGAAATAGCGGGGGCAATAGCGGGGACAGCGCTCTCATACCGGCCGCCAGGGATTTGCTGGACGATGAGTCCGATCTGGTGCGGGCCATGGCCATATGGGCCCTGTCGCGGTTGCTGCCGGCCGATGACTTCACCGCGCTGCGCAGTACCCGAATCGATCGGGAAACCGATCGCGCCGTCCGCGAGGAATGGGGCCAGGATTGATCGCGCGCCGCACAATACCAAGGGACGTTGATATAGCCCCCGTTTAGAGTGTCGGGATATTTTACGATTGTTTGCCACCGCCGGGGGGCGCCACCCCTAAATCATTGAATTCATTGAATACAGCCCTTCTGGCACGTTTCTTGCATTCCCTTGAAGTGCAGCGAAAGCAAGCCAGCTTTCAATTGCCTCGCGTTGACGAACGATGGGGCCGATTTTACGCAAGTTGGGTATTGGGTGCCGATAATGGCGAACACAGGACCACCAGGAAATGGGTACAGGAATACCCCGCCGCGATTGATCATCGACGGAGAACCCGACCTGGTGACCGGCACGCTGGAAGACTGGATCCACTACCGTGAAAAGCTCGCTGCCTTGCCCCGGAACGACGAAAACGTACGGCTTGCCATTACCGTGGCGGAAGCCCGCATCGCCAAGCTGATCCGCGATAAAAGAACCCGTCCGTGGGATTGCTAAGGGACCGCTGAAGGCGCCCCCCAATACCCCGATTTAATGCCGGCGCGGCATGGTGTAGAAATCCCGCCGGTCGCCGGAACGGACAAAGATATCAAGCCCGCGCGACCCGCGTGTCACACCGAACTTCACATCGGCGCCGGCGCCGCCGACCGACCACATCTTGCGATACATGTCCGCAAGGGATTCGACCCTGGCATCCTCGACCCGGTCGATCAGATCGCCGATCCTGATACCCGCCGTGTCCGCCGGACCGCCATCGAACACACCCGCGACGACAAGATGCCCGAGCGCTTCAGTGGTATGCATGCCGAGCCACGAGCGCGGTGTTTTGGTCGATCTCCCGACTTTCACCAGATCGTCATAGATCGGCGCCAGCGTATCGATGGGCACGAACATGTTGCCCTGCGCTTCACCGCCACTGCCGCCAACCCCTTGAACAAACAGCGAGCCGATCCCGAGAAGCGTCCCATCCGCCCGGTCCAGCAGCGCGCCGCCGCTCCAGTGCGGATGAAGCGGGTAGGTGAATATGGCCGATTCCAGCATGTACTCCCACGATCCCGCAAACAGCCGCCTATCCGCCACGTGGCCGAGCAGCGATTGCGCCGCACCGCCATGCGAGGCGACAACCACCGGCGTGTCCCGTTCTACCCGGTCCAGGTTCTTCGCCATCTTCAACGGTTTGATATCCAGCGGCTCGATCGTCCGGACCAGTCCAAATCCGGTCTCGTGATCGTACCCGACAGCCTGCGCCACCATCGGCTTGCCATCGATCCCGCCAATGGTGACGTCGGATGCCTCGACAATCAGATAACCGATGGTGAGCAGCAGCCCGGATTCATCGATCAGGACCGCACTGCCCTCCCGTTCGGTGCCCAGCGTGGCGGCCGAGTGACAATCGGGGGGTATGATCGACCGCAGCAGGCGGACCGCGGCGAGGGTCGCGGCGAGATCGAAGCCCACATCGTCTTCCGTCGGGTGGGGTCCCGGCACAAGAGGTTGCGCAATCGGCAATATGCCGTCGAGCCGATGACCGTTCGCCTTCTTCACACCTGACATAGAACACCATTTCCTATTTTAAGGGACTGACACCATTATCGTGACCGGCGCAGCCTATAACAACCGCCGCACCGGGGAGAATTCGAATTTGTTACGTCATAATTTCTTACAGCTCTTCGATAAAGGCCGCCATACGCGCGCGCTGACCGGCATCGGGCAGCCGTCCTTCTCCGGCCGCGACAAGATCGCCCAAATGGTCGATCTTGCCGGTTGCGGGGATGACGCAGGTAATTGCCGGATGGCCCAGAATATATTTGAGAAAGAACTGCCCCCATCCCGTGCAATCGAATTCCGCCGCCCATTGCGGGAGCGGCCGGCCGCGCACCGCGCCGAACAAATCGCCACCGTCATAGGGCCGGTTGACGATGACACCCACACCCCTGTCGGCGGCGACGGAGAGTATCCTGTCTTCGGCGGCCCGCACGGCGATTGAATAGGGCAGCTGCACGAAATCCATTTTCTCGCGCGCCATAATTTCTTCCAACTCACGAAAAGCGCCGGTGGTGTAATGGGTGATCCCGAGATAGCGGATCAGGCCATCATTCTTCCAGTCGCGCAGGGTCGCAAGCTGGGTTCGCCAATCGACCAGATTGTGGATCTGCATGAGATCGACCGCAGCGCAGCGCAGCAAGGCCATCGAATCGCGCATCTGCGCCACGCCCTGGCGACGGCCCCGGGTCCAGACCTTGGTCGCGATGAAGGCGCGGCTGTGCAAACCGGTTGCCGCCAGCACATCTCCGCACACTTCCTCCGCCTTGCCATACATGGGCGACGAATCAATCATACTACCGCCGGCATCCATGAACCGCCGCAACACCTCGCCAAGAACAGCCCTGACCTCGGGATCACGCCCCACATCGAAGGTCCGGTAGGTGCCGAGACCGATGACGGGCATGGCCTCGCCTGATGATGGGATGGCGCGGGTCAGCATGGATGGCGCGGCCTAATGCCGTGTCTCGGGCTGGCGTTTGAGATAGATGTAGCCGCCATCCACCAGAATATCCGTTGCCGTCGTGAAGGAGGCGTCGTTGGAGGCGAGAAACAGCGCCGCCTTGGCGACTTCCTCCGGCTGACCGACCCGGCCCAGCATGTGCAGCGGCCCGCGCGAGGCCTGGAAGGCCTCCACCGTTTCGAAGCGTCGCAAGGTCCGCGGCGTCTGGATGACGCCGGGCGAGATGGAATTGACCCGAATGTTATCCTTGGCGACCTCCGCCGCCAGAATGGTCGTGAAATGAAGAATACCGGCCTTGGTGGTGCAATAGGCGGACCGGTTGGGCACCCCGATTGTGCCCAGTTGTGACGCGATATTCACAATGGCGCCGCCGCCGGCCTTGCGGATTTCGGGCACGGCGAATTTCGACATGAGGAACGGCCCGGTCAGGTTTACCGCGAAGGCCTTGTTCCAATCTTCCAGGGCCAGCGATTCGACCGGGGCATCCGGCGTCACAGCGGCGGCGACATTGACCAGAATATGAAGCGCGCCGAACGCCTCCACGGCTGCGGCCACAGCGGCGCTTCCCTGGGCCGGGTCCGAAACATCGAGTTCACATGCGCGTGCCGCATCGCCGATGTCGCCCGCCACCGCCTGCGCCTCATTGGCGCGCAGATCGGCGACCAGAACCTTGGCCCCTTCGCGTGCGTAAAGCCGGCAGATGGCGCCGCCGATGGCGCCACCCCCGCCGGTGACCAGCGCCACCCGCCCGGCAAGTTTTCCCGTATCCGCCATGTGACTTTCTCCTTGTACGTTATCTCTTATGGAACGGTCAGCGCGCCGCCGTTCACACCGAGCGCCTGGCCAGTCATATAGGCAGAATCGCGGCTCAGCAGGAAGGCGACGACCGCGGCAAGATACTCGGGTTGCGCGATCCGTCCGAGCGGAATCCGGCTGCCGCGCGAGCGTAATTCTTCGATGTTCGTGGCCGCCAGCGGCATCGCGGTCTCGGCGACACCCGGCATGATCGCGTTCACGCGTATGCCGTAGGGCGCCCATTCCATGGCGAGCCCTTTGGTGAAGGCCAGCACGCCGCCCTTTGTCGTCCCGTAGGAAACGGCGCGGGCAGCCCCGCTCAGCGCCCTGCCCGAGGAAAAATTGACGATGGCGCCACGGCCCGCCTCGATCATGGCCGGCCCAAAGGCCTTTGAACAGAGGAAGCAGCCCGTCACATTCACCCGCAACATGCGGTCCCAGGTTTCAAAATCCGTCTCAAGCACGGTCAGGCGCGAAAATATCCCGGCGTTATTGACCAGCCCGTAGGGCGTCCCCCAGGCTTCGAGGACCGCCTCGGCCCCCGCCTTGACCGCGGTCTCATCGCCGACATCGACCAGGCAGGTCATGGAATCCGCCGCGCCCGCTTCGCGGCACAGCGCAGCCGTTTCCTCGACACCGTCTTTTTGTACATCCCATAGCGCAACCTTGGCGCCATCTTCCGCCAGCCGAAGCGCGATGCCGCGCCCCAGCCCCTGCGCCGCACCGGTAATTACCGCTGCTTCGCCCTTCTTCAAACCGTCACGTTCGATAATCTGTGGCATGAAACCTCTCCCCATTTAGAATTTTGTCTAACGGTACGGACCTTGCGGGCGTGACGCAATGGGGGCGGCAGCATTTCGTTTGGCGGGGCCGTCGCACCGTGTATGCTTAGCGTCAGCAGGTTTGAATTCAAAAGGATATGCGCTCCATGAGCGAGAAACGACAGCTGCACTTCGGCGCCTTCATGCGGCCGGTCACCATCCACACCGGCGCCTGGCGCTACCCGGGCGCCTATGCCGACGCCAATTTCAATTTCGGACATATCGTGAAGTTCGCTCAGAAACTGGAGGCGGGTAAGTTCGATGCGTTTTTCATGGCCGATCACCTGGCCGTGCTCAACATGCCCATGGAAGCGCTCAAGCGATCCTCGACACCGACCTCGTTCGAGCCCATGACGCTGCTGCCGGCGCTCGCCATGGTGACCGAGCATCTCGGGCTGGTGGCGACCGGCTCAACCACCTATGACGAGCCTTTTCACGTGGCCCGCCGGTTTTCTTCGCTGGATCATATCAGCGGCGGCCGCGCCGGGTGGAACGTGGTCACCACGGCAAACCCGGATGCGTCGAAGAATTTCGGGCGCGAGGATCACATGGAACATGACGAGCGTTATCGGCGCGCGCGCGAATTCTATGATGTGGTCACCGGCCTGTGGGACAGTTGGGCCGACGACGCCTTTATCCGCGACCAGGAAAGCGGCGTTTTTTTCGACCCGGAAAAGATGCATGTGCTCAACCACGAGGGAAAATACCTCAAGGTCCGCGGGCCGCTGAACATCGCCCGCCCGATCCAGGGCTACCCGGTGATCGTCCAGGCCGGCGCGTCCAATGCCGGCCGCCAGCTCGCCGCCGAAACCGCCGAAGCGGTGTTCACCTCGCAGGCGACATTAAAGATGGGTCAGGAATTCTACGCCGACGTCAAAGCCCGCATGAAGAAAGTCGGGCGCAATCCCGACCATATCAAGATCCTGCCGGCCTGTATGGTCATCGTCGCCGACTCGCTCGAGGAAGCCCGGCAGAAACGCTTCAAGCTCGACAGTCTGGTGCATTACGAAAGCGCCATCGCCTCTCTGTCCATCGCGCTCGGGCACGATGCCTCGAAATACGATCCCGATGGCCCCCTGCCCGACAACATTCCGGAAAGCAACGCCGGACAGAGCAGCCGCGAGAAGGCGATCCGGGTCGCGCGCGAGGACAACCTCACCGTCCGGCAACTCGCCCAGCGGCTTGGCGGTCATTCCAGCACCTGCATCATGGGCACGCCCGAGATGATCGCCGACGAGATGGAGGAATGGCTGATGACCGGCGGCAGCGACGGCTTCACCATCCAGTTCCCCTATGTGCCACAGGGCATCGACGATTTCGTCGATCAGGTAATCCCGGTCCTGCAGAAACGCGGCCTGTTCCGCACCGAATACGAAGGCAAAACGCTGCGCGAAAACATGGGGCTGCCAAGGCCGGAGAACCAGTTTTTTCCGACGAGTTAGGCTAATTCGTATGCCGCGCCGGATGTTTACCTCTTAGCAGCCCGTTGAAAAAGTCGCCGGTGACCGGGATTTACCCCACGGGGAAACATAACGCGGCGAAG
>JAQBTY010000149.1 GCA_027624735.1 Pseudomonadota bacterium
CAAGGGCAAGAAGCGCCATGTTCTGGTCGACACCCAAGGCTTGCTGCTGCACGGCATCGTCACTGCCGCCGACGTTCAGGATCGCGACGGCGGCCTTGCGCTGCTGGCAAGCTTGTTCGGTCTGTTTCCTTTCCTCGGAAAACTGTTCGCCGACAGCGCCTATCAAGGGCCAATCTTTCACCGCACTCTGGCCGGCATCCTGCCCCATCTGGAGACCGAGATCGTCAAACGATCCGACCGGATCAAGGGCTTCGTCGTGCAACCCAGGCGTTGGATTGTCGAACGCAGCATCGCCTGGCTCAACCGTTGTCGCCGGCTGGCCAAAGACTGGGAAAACCTCAACCGCAACGCGCTCGCCTTCCTAAAGCTCGCTTCCATTCGCCTCATGCTCCGAAAACTATGTAATCCTTCATAAAGTCTCCGGACGGACTCTAAGAAGTTTCAGCGATCCAAATATACTTCCGCTTAGGCCCCCAGCTTCAGACATACTTGAGGCGTCACCAACGGTATCGTTCGGCTTGATCGTGGCAGGACATAAGGATTGTCCTTCTAATAGAGCCCCGATGAGCATTTTTATCCCTCTGAATATTCTAAAACTGGCGGGCCGAAAACGCATATTTAGACCGACACCCGTTAACCGACGGTGAAAATACAGGGTCATATCGAATGAGATGGTCTGCCGGCCGCCAAAGTAGGGGGTGACGAAGAACGGGGTATAGAGAGGATTAACCCAATAAAAAAGCCAATCAATTCTGGGTCAAACGGTCAGAGTCCATAGAGCGCCCGCGGATTTGTTCTAAGGATGCTGTCGCTTAATTTGGCGGACAAATCTCCACGTTGCGCCAACGATTCCAGGAGGAGCGGTTCAGCGGACGGATCGTTGTGGCCGTAGTCGGACCCGATGATGAGATTGTCCTCACCGATGCAGTTGGCGAGGTACGGGATGTCCTCATCGGCCTCGCACGCCACGAACAGCCGGTATTCCCGGAACAGATCCTGGCTGTTGGAGAATTTCCATTTATTGGCCAACAGCCGGCGCAGGATATGAACGAGGAACGGCGCCCAGCCGGCGGACGCTTCGATGAAGCCGAAGCGCAATTTCGGGAACATCTCGGGAATGCCGTTATGGACCAAATCCCTGAAGGCGAACAGGGGCAGCGCGCGGCCGTGCGCGAAGGTGTGATTGCGCTCCAGATTGAACAGCTCCGTCAGGGCCGGAGCGCCGGATCCGGTGTGGATGCAGATGGGCAGGTTCAGCCTTTCGGCCTCCTTATAGACCGGAAAGAAATAGGGGTCGTCGAGGGGAAGGTTTCCTTCGAGACCGCGAAAAAATACGCCGGTCGCCCCGTTCTCCTTCGCGATGCGCATTTCGTCGAGCGAGGCTTCGATGGATCGCAGCGGCAGGACGGCGACCCACCGCAGCCGCTCTTCGTCCGCCGACCAGACATGCGCCAGGAATTTGTTGTAGGCGCGGCACAGCGCGACCTCCAACGCCGCGTCGTCGGTCAGATAGACCAGAAACAGGGTCGGATAGACCACCTGGATCTGGATCCCCAGCCGGTCCATGTCGGCAAGGCGGAGTTTCGGATCGGTGATCTCACGGCTCGCGATGGTGATGTCGCCACGCGACGATTGCGACTTGGCCTCTGACGGCGTGACGAGACGGAAACCGCCCTTGCCGGAAGGCTTCGGGAATATATTCCCGTCGATCAGCCAAAAAGCGTTGGAAGCATCGTAAAGGGTATCATCCGGAATCGATACGAGAACCGGTCTTCTGGGATACATTTCCTTGTCAATAAAACCCCAGATACCTTGGGATTCTGCTATGTGGGTATCGGCATCCACTACACCAAGCATATCGGTACTCCCCCTGTCATAATTTATATTGTTCATGGTTATTATTAGTCTTGGATTTTTATAGGAACAGGGAATTCCAAAAGCAAGGTCGGCCTACATTTTACCGGGGAGAGGACGCCTTGAATTATTCCGCAATCCGGCATTGGGGACGCGGGAAGGTAACGAGAAAGATCGTGTCAAAAACGCGGCACAATTTGTTCTTTTAGGTCGCGGTTTTCTCGTTTTTCTACTGTGCATGGGGTTGTTATGCAAAAAATACTTTTTACCCCTCGCCCGCCCGGGAAGACGACGCGCTAGCTCGCCAGAAAGGCCTTGAACCGCCGCGCCACATCGACCGGGGTTATTTTAGGACGGCCCAGCCCGTCGATGGTCCCCCGGCTGACCCGCATATGGATAAGATGAGGACCTGGTAATTCCAGGGCCGCTGAAACGGCGGTCTCGAACCCGGCCAGATCGTCGCAGGCATAGGCCCGCAGATAGCCACACGCGATGGCGGCCCCGGCGAAGTCGACGGACGGCGACACGGTGGGCTGGCCGCCGGTCGATTCATAGGCGCCATTGTCGAAGACAATATGGATCAGATTTTTTGGCGCGTAGGCACCGATGGTCCCGAGCGTGCCAAGCTTCATCAGCGCGGCGCCATCGCCATCCAGAACCACCACAGGGCGATCCACATTGACCGAGATCCCGAGCCCCATGCCGGCGGCACAGCCCATAGATCCGACCTGATACAAATGCTGCGGCCGGTCCGCGACGGTAAAGAGCTCGCGCCCGGTAAAACCGGTTGTGGCGACGATCGCCGCTTCGTCGGGCAGGATCGACAGCAACCGCTCCATGGCCGGCACCCTGCCGGGACGGCTTGATCCGCTGCACAGATCCTGTTTCGAACCGGGGTTTGGGACGGCCACCTCGGCAACGTCAATGCCATCATCTTTCACCGCGCCCTTTTCCATGATCATGGCAAACGGCAGCGACGTCTCGGCGATGGTCTTGTTCGCCTCCGCCAGCGCCCCGGGGATCTCGTTATCGAAAGAGGGAAACATCCGGTGCGGGACTTTGATGACATCCAGCAGCGCCGGCGTGATGGGACCCATGAGCTGATGCTGCGGCTCGTCATCGATACCGGGACCGCCGCGCCAGGTCACGATCAGCAGCGTCGGTATCTGGAACGGGTAGTTCAGCGACGTCAGCGGATTGACGGCGTTCCCGAGCCCGGAATTCTGACACATCACAACCGTCCCGCGTCCGGCAAGCCAGGCGCCGGCGGCGATCGCGACCGCTTCGCCCTCGCTTGCCGCGCCCACATAGTCCAGACCGGTATCGCTGATCACGCGATTGATGATCGGCGTCAGGAAGGAGCACGGCACGCCGGTATAAAAATCAAACCCGGCCTCGACCGCCGGTTTGAGGAAACTGTCTGCTTCGATCATATTTTATCCGTTATTTGCCGACGATTCTTGCGATCCCGAATGTCATTCCCTATACACTGATAAACGGAGCTAGTGGATAGAATCTAACACATGGTACCCATGTGTTAGATTCTATCCACTCAAATTCAAGTCCATGATCGCAACGCCAGTTCTTTCCGATAGCCAGATCGCCGATTTCCAGCGCGACGGTTATGTCGTCATGCCGCGTGCCTTCGGCCAGAACGACATGGCCATCATCGGACAATGGGCCGGAGAGGTCGAGAAGTTGCCGGAACAGCCGGGCCGCCATTGGGTATTCCACGAAAAAAGCCGCCTCAACGACGCCGATCTCATCAATCGCATCGAATATATCGCCCCCTTCCATGACGGGTTCGCACAGCTGACCACTGTCCTTGGCGCACCGGCCGCGCAGCTTTTTGCCGAAGAGGTCGCGCTGTTCAAGGAAAAGATAAACTTCAAGATGCCCGGCGGCGGCGGATTCGACCCGCACCAGGACGCCCAGGCCGGATGGGGCGATTACGCCAGCAATTTCATCAATGTCATGATCTGCATCGATGAAGCGACGATCGACAATGGCTGTCTCGAGCTGGCGCCGCGGCAAAACAAGCGGGGGCTGTTGCGCGGCATGGAACCGCTGACCGCCGACGACACCAAGGATATGGAATTCGTTTCATACCCGATGAAGCCCGGCGACATGGCCCTGTTCGATGCCTTCACCCCGCACCGGTCGGAACCCAATCCGACGCCCTCGACGCGGCGCATGTATTTCGCGACCTATAACCGCGCCTCCGAAGGGGATCATCTCGACCGGTATTACGCCGATAAGCGGAAGAATTTTCCGCCCGATATCGAACGCGACCCGAACCGGGAATACGTCTACAAGGTTTAGCCGCCGATGCGGGGCAGGATTTCGGTTTCCGCCCGTTCCACGTCCTCGGGGAAATCTATTTCGATCCAGGCCTTACCGGCGATGTCCGCCGTGCCGACCGTATCGCCCAACGGGGAAAGCAACAGATCGCGCACGGCTTCTTCATACGGTTCCGCTAAGCGGCCGTCTTCGACGTAGGTTTCCACCTGGCCCGCCAAAGCCATTGCAAATTCCGGCGCGAGCCGAATAAAGCCGACCCACTCGCCAACCCTGTCATAATCTTCGTTGCGAACGGCTTTGCGGAACTCGACGGGACGGTTGCCTAGTAAGCAGAATTTGACGGGCTCGTCGCCGTCTTCAAATCCCGTATCGAACGGAAAGCAGGTAGCACCTGGACCATCGACCAGGGCGCGCAGGATTGCCGGATCATAAAGAACGTCGGCATCCATAAAGAGGACAGGTACGCCGGACTTCAGCGCATCCCGGCCCGTCCACAGCGACACGACGCTGCCGTCGCGGTACCGCGGGTTGGATACGAACTCAACGAAACCCGTGGCCCCCAATCGGGCGACCTCCGCTTCGATTTCATGGGACCGATAGCCCACCACCAGCGTAAGCCCATCAACCCCTACGGCGCGAAGATTTTCGATATGCCGCTGCAGCAGGGTCTTACCGCCAAATTGCAGCAGACATTTCGGGTGGTGCGTTTCGTCCCGGCCCGATAGGCGATTGCCCATGCCCGCCGCCAACATCAATGCTTTCATGTCAGGACAGATACAAGTTTTCGCGGAACCACGCTACCGCATCGACGAAGGCCTCATGGGCCGGCCGGGCCCGGTAGCCAAGTTCACGGGTGGCTTTATGGGAAGAAAAATACATTTTTTTCCGGGCCATCTTTACGCCGTCGACGGTGACAAAGGGTTCGGACCCGCCGCTGATCCGCGTCCATAGTTCGGCGAGATGGGCGATCGGCATAATCGCTGCGTGGGGAATACGGATAGTCGGCGGCTTACGGCCGCAGATTTGCGCAATCTCTGCAAGAATCTCGGAAAGCGGCAAATTTTCGCCGCCGAGCACATAGCGTTCTCCGACAACGCCCTTGCGCCAGGCCAGCAGATGACCCGCCGCGACGTCATCGACATGAACCACGTTGAGCCCGGTATCGACAAAGGCCGGAATCCGTCCCGAAGCCGCCTCCGCTATCATGCGCCCGGTCGGCGTCGGCTTTATGTCGAGGGGGCCAACCGGCGTGGACGGGTTCACGATGACCACCGGTGCGCCATGTTCCCGGATCAGCTTCTGAACCGCCTCCTCGGCCAGAAACTTCGACCGTTTATAGATTCCAATCATGTTGCCTAGCGCGACAGGTGTTTCCTCGTCTCCAGGCACGCCGTCGGAATTTATGCCAAGGGTCGCGACCGAGCTGGTATAAATAACCCGCTCGACGCCAGCGGCCAGCGCCGCCTCGATTATCGCCTTTGAACCCTGAACATTTGTCCGGACCATGTCGTCCGGATGGCGTGTCCACAACCGATAATCGGCCGCGACATGGAAAACCGCGGAACATCCCGACACCGCCAGCGCCAGGCTTGCCGGTTCATTCAGATCTCCCTCAACAACGGCGACATCAAGACTGCTGAGATTTCTCCGATCGCTATTCGGGCGGGCCAGAACCCGCACAGCCTCTCCTTCCCGCAGTAACGCCCGCGCGACGGCCGATCCAACAAACCCTGTCGCTCCCGTCACCAAAACCGTCATGAATTTTCGCGTTCCCTTGATTTCTTGCGATAGGCGGCACACCGACACCGAACCGGCACCGATTTGGTCAAATGACGCCAGAATAACCGATTAAACCTTTTAATTTCAGCCCCAAAGCCCTACATCTTGACATCAACTGCGTCTGGCGTGTCATCGGCAAAACGAGGATAAATTGAGCGTACCCGTTATTCAGCAAATCCGTGTCGGAAGTTACATAATGCGGCAACGCATGAAGCGCAACGACCGGTACCCGCTTGTCCTCATGCTGGAACCACTGTTCCGCTGCAATCTCGCCTGCCCCGGCTGCGGCAAGATCGATTATGAGGACGATATTCTCAACCGCCGGCTTTCGGCCGAAGAATGCCTTGAAGCGGTAGACGAATGCGGCGCCCCGATCGTTTCCATCCCGGGCGGAGAACCACTGTTGCATCGCGAGATCGAGGCGATCGTCAAAGGCATCGTGGCCCGCAAGAAGTTTGTCTATTTGTGCACCAATGCGCTCCTCCTGGAAAAAAAGCTGGACCTGTTCGAACCGACTCCCTACCTCACGTTTTCTGTCCATCTGGACGGGATGGAGCATCACCATGACAAGGCCGTCAACCAGCCGGGCACGTTTGTCAGAGCGGTTTCGGCGATCCGGGCGGCCAAGGCCCGCGGGTTCCGCGTCAATGTGAATTGCACGCTGTTCAACCAGATGACGGCGGAAGAAGCGGTTGATTTCTTCGATTTTTGCACCAACGACCTCAATGTCGAGGGGATTACTGTTTCACCCGGCTACGCTTATGAGCGGGCGCCGGACCAGGAACATTTCCTCAATCGCACCCGGACCAAGCAATTGTTTCGCGACATCTTCAGCGCCGGGTCACTGAAGCGTTGGCGCTTCAGCCAATCGACCCTATTCATGGATTATCTGGCGGGCAATCAGCAATACCACTGTACCCCCTGGGGCAATCCGACCCGTAACGTGTTCGGCTGGCAACGGCCTTGCTACCTGTTGGCGGAAGGTTACGCGTCAAGCTTTGCCCAGTTGATGGAAGAAACCGACTGGGACAGCTATGGCACCGGCAATTATGAAAAATGCGCCGACTGCATGGTCCATTGCGGATATGAAGCAAGCGCCGTGTCCGATACCGTGGCGCATCCGCTGAAAGCACTCGGCGTTTGGCTCAAAGGCATCGACACGAAAAAGCCGATGGCGCCGGAAATTTCACTCGAAAATCAGCGACCGGCACAGTTTGTCTTTAATGACGTCGTCAAGACCATGTCAGAGCGGGCTGCGGAGGCTCGGGAGAAAAGCGACGCGGCCTAAGCTGGAAAAGGCGCGGCGGCTCATCCGCCACAATCCGATCAGGTCGCCTATTTCAGAGGGTTGCCTTAACAGCCGCGACGCCAGCGCGCCATAGCGAACACCTCCGCCATCGTCTATCGCGGCCATGGCAATCTCGGGCAGGGAGTCTTTGGCGCTGTCGGCGATGGCGCGAATGGCGAGCCACGGGACACCGCGCGCTCTGGCAACTTGCATCACCGCATGGCTTTCCATATCAACGCAAAGCGCCCTTGTGCCTTCGAAAAGACGTTGTTTAGGACCGGGGTGGGATATGGCCTCGTCTACGCCGACGGCCGCGCCCGTCACAAAATCGATCTTCGCTTCATTCAGATCATGAGCAACAGCCGAACGCCAGTGTTGATCGGTTGGGGAGTTCACGCCATCGGGTCCGATCACTGAATCCACCAGGACCAGCGTGCCCGACACCAAAGCCGGGTCCAGCCCGCCGGCGACACCAAAACTCAGCAAGGCGGTGTGGCCCGCGGATATGGCTTTTTCCGCCAAGTCACGGGCGCGCCCGGCATTGGCGCCCGAACAGGCTATGTCAATATGGTCTGAAGGCAGAAGAGATCGAAGGCACGATGCTTCACGGCGCGTCCCGGTAATGACGCCCAGGCGCGGCAATCAAAGGCCGAAGGCAGGCCGCTTCGTATTGCCTGACATGAGATTGCGGTACCGTGCGAGCGCCCAAAGCGGAAAATATGCGCAGTATCCATGATACCGCAGGTAGAAAACCCGTGGGAACCCGACGGCGTTATAATAGTCTTCCTGCCAGTCGGCGCCATCGCGCGGCGCATTCAACAACCAGTCAACGCCGCGCTTTACCGCGTCGGATTCAACTTCGCCGGCGGCCATAAGCGCGAGCACGCCCCACGCTGTCTGGGATGGGGTGGATACTTTCGACTTCCCGCGATTTTCTTTCCAGTAGGTCGAGCAATCTTCGCCCCAGCCGCCATCGTCACGCTGAAAACTCTTGAGCCAATCAACGGCCTTGCGGATGTGAGGCGCGTTCATGTCCTCACCCGCCGCGTTAAAGGCGCAAAGCGCCGACCATGTACCATAAACGTAATTCGTGCCCCAGCGGCCGAACCAGGATCCGTCTTTTTCCTGTTCCCGCCGCAGGTACTTCAGTCCCTTCGCCAAGACCGGATGATCACGCTCGTAGCCAAGCTGGCCAAGCATGGAAATGCATCTTGCGCTGACATCGGCGGTCGCGGGATCCAGGAGGGCGCCATGATCGGCGAAGGGAATATGCTCCAGCCAGTAATATTCGTTGTCCGCGTCAAAGGCTCCCCAGCCGCCGCGGGAGCCCTGCATGCCCACCACCCATTCGGCGCCGCGCGCCACGGCCTCGGCGCAACTTGGATCGCGGCTGCGGTCAAGCGCGGTTACCACTGCCGCGGTATCATCGACATCGGGGTAATAATCGTTGCGGTACTGGAAAGCCCAGCCGCCGGGCCGAATTTTACGGCGATTGGCGGTCCAATCTCCCTTTACGTCGAGAATCTGTCGCTCGACCAGCCATTTATTGGCGCGGGCGATAACCGGATCGTCCCCCTGGTGCCCGGCCTCCATCAGGGCGTGTGCCGCCAGGGCCGTATCCCAGACAGGTGACAGGCAGGGCTGGCAATAGGCCGTATCGCCATGTTCGACGATGAGCTTATCAATCGCCGATCGCGCCGTGACAAATTCCGGATCGTCATGCGCCATTCCCTGCGCATGGAACGCCATCAAGGTATTTGCCATGGCTGGAAATATGCCGCCAAGTCCATCGTCGCCATTTAAGCGATTACGGATAAAGGTCATCGCCTTATCGATCGCCCGCTGCTGGGCAAGTTTTGGCACGAACGGCTCGAAATACCGGCCAACGCGGTCAAGCGCCAGCATGACATCGCCAAGCCAGTGGCCGGTCGGGTTCTGCAACAAATATTTCTCCCGCTCCGGCGGGTTGACGAACAATTCACGGATCGATGCGCAAGGTCTCGCCGGCTTCGGCCGTAACGCCTGCAGCACGAGAAGCGGCACCATAACCGTCCGCGACCAGTAGGACACCTTTTCCATGATGTTCAGCGGCGACCGTTCCGGCGCCAACAAGACCTCTACCCTGATCAACGGACAGGCGCGCCAGGGGACTTCGCCAAACAGCGCAAGGGTAATTCGGGTGAACACGTTGCTTTTCGCGGCGCCGCCACGCGAAAGAATGGCGTCACGCGCACGCTGCATATGCGGTGCGTCGATATCGTGACCAACCATTTTGAGCGCGAAATAGGCCTTCACACTTGCGCTCATATCGAAATCGCCGCCATGGAACAGCGGCCAGCCGCCATGATCGCCCTGAATCTTGCACAGGTAGTTAGCGAGCTTGGCCTCCAGTGCCGGGGCAGTTTCGTCGAGATAGTGGTTTAGGAGGATGAGTTCGGACGGAATCGTCGCATCGGCCTCGAGCTCATATACCCAGTGCCCATCGCCAGCCTGCTTGTCAGCTATGGCTGTGGCAACTTCTTCTATCGTTGCATCGAGCAACCCGTTTACCGGCGCCTCGACACCGTCTACAACGGCGACCCTATTTAACATCCCATGCCTTGATTATGCGCACCACTACCCGGAATGATAATCCCGAAGGTCGCCGCCTCGCCCGTAGCTCTTAATACTATACTCCGCTCACGTCAGAACCCGAAAATCCTTTGGAGATATGACGCGAAAATTGTCTGATACGT
>JAQBTY010000150.1 GCA_027624735.1 Pseudomonadota bacterium
CCCTATTTTATGGCTCGTTTCAATCGCGCGCCCCCTTGACGCCAACCGCCGAAGGTCGGATATCAAAAGCTCCAATTTGTAGGAGTAAAACTCATATGAACGCTCTGGCTGCTTCACCTTCGGCATCCGCCAGTGTGTCCGAAGATCGGTTGTGGCAATTGCTGATGGATGTCGCCGCCTATGGTGCAACGGCAAAGGGCGGGGTCAACCGGCAGGCCCTCTCGGCCGAAGACACCGCGGCCAAGAAACATGTTGTACGATGGGCGGCCGAACGCGGCTTTACGACCTTCCAGGACGACATCGGCAATCTGTTTGTCCGGCGAGACGGGACCGAACCGACGCTGGCGCCGGTGATGACCGGATCTCACCTCGATAGTCAGCCGACCGGCGGCCGGTTCGACGGCGCCTATGGCGTGCTTGCCGGTCTGGAGGTGCTGGACGCGCTGAACGATTCCGGCACCCAAACCAGACGCCCGGTTGAGGTGGTCGCCTGGACCAATGAGGAAGGCAGCCGGTATTCCCCCGGCGCTTTCGGCTCAAGCATTTTCGCCGGGATTGCCGAGCTTGCCTCGGTGCTGGATACAACGGATTCCGCCGGCGCCATGCTGCGCGACGAACTGGCCAAATCACTGGCGGAAACCGGCGTGCCGATACGCCCGCAAGGCAGTGTGAGGCCGCATTCTTATATAGAGGCCCACATCGAACAGGGTCCAGTGCTGGAAGACAAGGGGCTACAGATCGGCGTGGTCACCAGCATCCAGGGCATTCATCATCTTGATGTCGTGATTGTCGGCGAAGAAGCCCATGCCGGCACCACGCCGCGGCGATCGCGCAAGGATGCGCTGTCATCGGCGGTCGCCATCATCGCCGCGCTGGAGCTGATGACATCGGATGAAGACGACGTGACCCGCTTCACCGTCGGCCGTTGCGAGGTCCAGCCGGGATCGCCCAACACGGTGCCGGGGCGGGTGCATTTTACCATCGATCTGCGGCACCCCGACCGCGCGGTCCTGACGTCGCTGGTCGACCGGGTCCGCCTTGTGGCGACGGAGAAGGCCGGTCCCTGTTCGGTGACGGTGACAGACAATCTGACGGTCGATCCGACGATCTTCAAGGCCGAGGTGATGACGGCGATCCGCCAGAGCGCACAGGCGCTGGGGCTGGGCCATATGGACATGCCGTCGGGCGCCGGCCACGATGCCATGCATCTGGCCACCCTCTGCCCCGCCGGCATGATTTTCATCCCGTGTCTGGGCGGCGTCAGCCACAATGAAGCGGAAAGCGCGACGCCCGCCGATCTGGCGGCCGGCGCCAGGGTCCTCGCCGATACACTTGTCCGGCTAGCCAATAGCTGACAAACCGGTATAGGCTTGATACCGCGAACAATAATGAGTGAGGAGAGATACTCTCTCCCACCATGCAGAAGGGGCGATCATGAAAATCGGCAGTTTCTTGGCGTTGTGCGGCGGCGCTGATTGTGGGTTCATCCGGCGCGAACGCCGCAGGCACTCAACTCGAACGGGGGGCCTATCTGGTTAACGGCATCGCCGGCTGCGGCAATTGCCACACCGCCCGCGGCGGCCCCATGAAAGGCGTCGAACTGGCCGGAGGCTTTCCCTTTGGCGGCGACAAGGCGCCCTTCAAATCATACGCAGCGAACATCACGCCGGATCGCGAGACCGGCATCGGCAAATGGACCGATGCCCAGCTCGTCACCGCCATCCGCGAAGGCAAACGGCCCGATGGCAGCGTGATCGGCCCGCCCATGGCGATCGATTTCTACAAATATATGTCGGACAAGGACGCCAAGGCGATCGTCGCCTATCTGCGATCCGTGAAGCCGGTCACAAACAAAGTGCCAAAATCGGTTTACCGCATCCCGCTGCATTCCGGAAAACCGGTTGGCCGGGTCGCGGAAATTTAGCCTGCCAACAAGATCGCCTATGGCAAGTATCAAGTCCAGATCGGCCACTGCATGGAATGTCACACCCCCATGGTAAAGGGCCATCCCGACCTGAAAAAAAGGCTGGGCGCCGGCGGCCGGGAATTCAAAGGTCCCTGGGGTGAGGTAAAATCCGCCAATATCACCCAGGACAAGGCAACCGGCATCGGCGGCTGGACCGACGCCCAGATTAAACGGGCGATCACAAAAGGCGTCCGCCATGACGGAACCAAGTTGCGTCCGCCCATGTGCTACCGCTGTTACACCACCATGACGGCCGCCGATATCGATGCCGTGATCAGCTACCTGCGGACGGTCAAGCCGATCCGGAACGAATTGCGGTAAGACGAAAGGACAGTCCCATGGCTGAAACGAAGACACTGTCGGAACAGGCGGACGCGCTCGAATTCCAGCGGATGCAAGAGCTGGGCGAGCTGATGATTTACCGGTCGACGATCAACAAACTGGCCGACGGGGAATGGTCGGACAAGACCGAGTTTGCCATGGGACCGCTCAAGCCCTCGCTGATGGGAGAAGACCCCCGTCTTCCTAAAATGCCCGAAAAGCCAACCCTTATTGACTTTTTCAAACTACGGTTCGGGCCATCCAAACAGCATCTGCTGCAAAGCGCGGCGCTCGCGCGCAGAAACGGCCTGCCGGAAAAGATGGTCCTGGCCTGCCTTTTACACGACGTATCGGTGATCGCCTTTTTCCGGCCCGATCACGGCTATTGGGGCGCCCAGATGCTGGAGCCCTATGTGGATGAGGAAGTCAGTTGGGCGATCAGGATGCACCAGGCGTTGCGTTTCTTCCCCGACGAGTCCGTCGGATACGAATATCCCGAGGTCTATGCCAAGCGGTTCGGCGAGGACTATCAGGTCGAACCCTATATCCAACGCGATTATGAGATTGCCCGGAACCATAAATGGTACATGTCGGCGCGTCAGATATGTCTCAATGACCTCTATGCGTTCGATCCCGACACCAAGGTGGAGATCGAGGATTTCGAGGATGTGATCGGCCGCCACTTCAGGCAGCCCGCCGACGGGTTGGGCAATGACGATTCACCGGCGGCGCACATGTGGCGAACGCTGCGGCGGCCCGCCAACGCGCTTTAGTGGGGCCTAAAACTAGTAGGGCCTAAAACAAACGGGGATCAGATCAGCAGCCGCAGCAAATGTTTCGATTGCTGGTTTGCTTTGCCAAGCATCGAAATGCCGGCCTGATACTGGGTCGATTTGTTGGCGAGATCGCTGGTCCCGGCCGCGATATCAAGATCGATCAGCCCGCTGCGCGCCGCTTCGGTGTTTTCGATCGCGGTGGCGATATTGGCGGACGCAAATTCCAGCCGTGACTGACCCGCACCGACCTGGGTGCGCGCAATCTGGATCGTGTCTATGGCGTTATTGATCGCGCCGATCGCGGCATCGGCATTGCCCTTGGCCAGCACATCGGCGCCACCAAGCGACAGCGCCGATGTGGTTGTCGCGCTCAAACTGACGGATAGCTCATCGGAAGAGGGATCGGCGCCGGTGCCGATTTTGAAATCTATTGAGCCGCTTGATCCGTCGAGCAGCTTGGTGCCGGCAAATTCGGTATCTTCCGAGATACGATCAACTTCCGACGCCAGCGCCTGAAATTCCGTATTGATGGCAGACCGCCCGGCCGACGAGAGAGAGCCCGACCCCGCCTGTACGGCGAGCGACTTCATGCGGGTCAGCACATCATTGATCCGCGCCATGCCGCCATCGGCGACCTGCAGCATGGATGAGCCCTGCCCGGCATTGATCTGAGCCTGCTTGAGTCCGCTAGTCTCCGCCGCGAGGCGCGCCCCGATAGCCATCGCCGCCGCATCGTCCTTGGCCGACAAAACCCGACGTCCGGCGGAGAGTTTGGCCAGCGATAGAGAAAGACCCGCACTCGATTTTCGCAGGTTCCTGTGCGCCATATTGGCGCCGAAATTGGATACACCGTTTAAAGCCATGACTTCCTCCGGCATTCACCAGAAAACTCAACAATGCCATTCAACCAAGTACGCAACCCCCCGCAGGAAAATATTCGGGCCAAGAATTAATAGGGGACCCGGTGACAGGCGGAACCATAGAGGCTAATTGTTTAAAGACGATAAGATTTCAGAAGTATCGTTTTGAAAACAAGGGATATTTTACGTCTATTTGAATCAGAATTCAGAAGTTTTGTTGTGAAATTTAAAATGGAATTTATGGAACTTTTCGGCATTACCAAAAACCGACTCAAGGCCAAGGGTTTACGTTTGCTCCGATCGGGTGGCAGATCCTTCAACACAGTGGGGCAACACAGTGGGGCAACACAGTGGGGCAACACAGTGGGGCAACACAGTGGGGCAAACTGGATTCAGGCCGCCCGCTTGTCCAGCTCGGCGACCACGGCTTCGCCCATCTGGGTGGTCGACACCAGCTTCTTGCCGCTGGACATGATGTCACCGGTCCGCAAGCCCGCATCGAGCACCGCTTCGACCGCGGTCTCGACGAGGCCCGCATCCTCCTCCATATCGAAGGAATAGCGCAGCATCATGGCGAAGCTCAGCATCATGGCCAGGGGATTGGCCTTGCCCTGGCCGGCAATATCGGGCGCGGTGCCATGCACCGGTTCATAAAGCGCGTGACGGCGGCCGCTTGCATCGGGCGCGCCCAGCGAGGCCGAGGGCAACATACCGAGCGAGCCCGTCGCCATCGACGCGCAATCCGACAGGATATCGCCGAACATGTTGGTGGTGACGATGACATCGAACTGCTTGGGCGCGCGCACCAGCTGCATGGCGGCGTTATCGACCAGCATGTGGGAAAGTTCCACGTCGGGATAGTCGGGCGCGATGCGATCGACCTCCTCGCGCCACATCTTGGTGCTTTCAAGCACGTTTGCCTTGTCGATGGAACACAGCTTCTTGCCGCGCTTCTGGGCGAGCTCGAACCCAACCCGGGCGATGCGCTCAACCTCGGGCGTGGTGTAGACCAGCGTGTTGTAACCCTTTTTACCGCCGCCGGGCAGATCCTCGACACCGCGCGGTTCGCCGAAATAGATCCCGCCGGTGAGCTCGCGCACGATCAGGATATCGAGGCCCGACACGATCTCGCGCTTGAGAGAAGAGGCGTCGGCCAGCGCGTCGAACACGATAGCCGGGCGCAGATTGGCGAACAGGCCGAGATCCTTGCGGATCCGCAGCAATCCCGCTTCGGGACGGATATCGAACGCGACATTATCCCATTTCGGACCGCCAACCGCTCCCAGCAGTACGGCATCGGCCGACTTGGCCGCCTCGATTGTTTCGTCCTTGAGCGGCGTATTGTAAGCATCGATGCAGCCACCGCCGATGATATCCTCGGTCAGGTCGAAGGTCACATGCCGGCGCGAATCCATCCAATCGACAATGCGGCGGACCTCGCCCATCACCTCCGGCCCGATTCCGTCGCCCGGCAGCATCAGTACTTTTTTATTGGCGGCCATTTTCCTCATCCTCACAGATTTTATTTTGTGAGGGTTTCCCTAGCACAGCCACGCCAATGTGGGGAGTCCCGGCTTGTCGGAAAGCAGCCACATCCGAAGAAATCGCGCAGGGCGGCAGACACCACGACAGACCGCGCCGCGCCCGATATCGAGGCGCGGGTGTTGCGGTTCAGCGATGATGTCAGTCGGGTTGAAATCAATCGGCCGTTAGACCGTCTAAAAATAACGCCAATAGGCGGCGCCAACGGCGGCAATCAGGATAAACAGCAAACACAAGGAAACCGTGCGCCCCGTTACCGGGTCCCTGATCGTTTCCGCCGCCCTGGCCTGGCGGCGCCGTTCCAGCTCCGTCACCGCCATCGCCCGCTTGATCGAATCGGGCTGTGTGGCCCGGTCGGTTTGCTCGCGCACCTCAAACGTGCTGAGTCGCCTGAGTTCGGCATCAAAAGCGCGATGCTCCTTCGGCGTCATTATAGGGCGATCAATGTTGGTTATCACGCTACTCCCCGTATCACCCGCCATATAGCCGTTTACGCCTTATCCCGCAATTCCATTTTATCGTCCCGGCTGCCCGGATAATCATGCCGCGATGATAATGTCCACCAGTTCTATGTCAAAAACCAGATTCTCGCCAGCCAAAGGATGGTTGCCGTCCAGTTTCACTATCTCCTCGTTCACCTCGAGCACGGTCAGAATAAGCTGCTTGCCATCCGGCGCCGTCGCCTGGAGCTGGCCACCAACGGTCAGATCGACTTCGTCGGGGATCATCGACCGTTCCACGTTCTGAACCGCTTCTTCCAGACGCGGACCGTACGCATCGGTCGCGTCGATTTCGATGATGGCCTTGTCTCCGACAGTCATACCGACGACCGATGCTTCGAGTTTCGGAATAATCGTGTTGTCGCCTATTTTGAATTCCAGCGGATCGCTCCCGGCGGACGAATCAAACAACGTGCCATCGGTCAGTTTGCCGCTATAGTGAATCCGGACGGTATCGCCTTCGTTGGCCTGCGTCATCTTTATGACTCCATTCTTCCCGGTGCTGAAGCTTGCTGGTCGACCCGACCTTTCCCCAAAATATGGCTGGCAACCTAACAGCCCCGCCCCGTCAGAGGCAAGCAATCGGCTTTTTTTCAGGCGAAAAAAGAGAATTGGGTTGTGTATTGACCCAAGGCCCGTATGGTATGGCACATAGTGCAAGGGATGCGCGCTCACGGATCATACATCTACGCTAGAGCGCGCCGGGACCATCCCCACAGTTCTTAATTCACCGGCAGGAGGAAAATTATTGCCACGTAAACCCAATTATAAATTTGAACGATTCGAACGTGATCGCGCAAAGGCCATAAAGAAGGCGGCGCGCCTGCAGGCCAAGGTGGACCGCCGAACCCCGGACGCGACTGAAGGTGGCGCGACTGAAGGTGGAGAGGTCACCGCCTCGGAGGAAACGGCGGAAACCACCCCAGGAACCGACTGATCCGGGTCCGGGAGCAGCGGCAAACCACCCCGTCTGGATCGACCCTATTGCTCGCTCCAGACGGCGAGTTCGTACCCGTCAGGGTCGGTGAAGTGAAAACGCCGCCCACCGGGAAAGTCAAAAATTGGCTTGACGATGTCGCCGCCGGCTTCTTCGATCCGCGCCAAAATTTCCTCCAGATCGACGCCATAGAGAACCACCAGCGCACCACCCGGCGTCACCGTTCCGGTTGCGGCAAACCCGCCCTTCATGCGGCCGTCCGAGAACTCGCAATAATCCGGCCCATAGTCGGTGAAACGCCAGGCGAAGGCCTTGCCGTAAAAATCCTTCGAACAGGCGATATCGGCAACAGTGAATTCGATGTAATCGATCGCCCGATCCCGGGACGGATTTTCAGTGCTCATGGGGTCTCCCATACTGTTGGCGTGCCAAGCATCTGCGGGGTTGGACTCGATCGTATCGAGTTCCTTATATCAAGTGCCGTTGCGGACGTCATCCCGGCTCAGTATGGTCCAGCGCGAAATCGCATCACGGATATTCTTCACCGGGGATAGAGTATGAGAGCCATCACGCTAGACCAGGCCAATGCCATAATCGACGGCGCTTTTGCGCGAGCCCAGGAACTGAACCTCAAGCCGCTCAGTAT
Source organism: Pseudomonadota bacterium (assembly GCA_027624735.1). Taxonomy (GTDB): domain Bacteria; phylum Pseudomonadota; class Alphaproteobacteria; order MPNO01; family UBA2964; genus JAQBTY01. Next base: position 7,549 of record JAQBTY010000150.1, read on the forward strand.
TATCCTGCTCGATGCGGGCGGGCGCGTGAAAGCGTTTCAAAAACAGGATGGCTCGGCCCTGTTGCGTTTTGAAATTGCTTACGGCAAGGCATTCGCCGCCCTTGGCATGGGGCGGTCATCGAAACTGGTGCTGCAGAAATACCGTGACAAGCCGAAATTCATGGAAAATCTGGAAAAACTGTCGGACGGGCCAATTTTCCTGGAAGGCGGCGCCCAGCTTATCCTCGACGAGCATGGCGAGGTGGTCGGCGCCGTCGGCATTACCGGCGACAGCAACGAAATGGACGATGAATGCGCCTTCGCCGGCATTCGTGGCGCCGGCTTCCATGTGGACGAGAATCAGTATAAAGGCGACAATTCCTAACCGGCGGTTTCGCGCGGGGGCGCGTGTTATCCCCGCGCCCCCGCGCGGGTGATGATGTTAAGCAGCGCGGACTGTCCATCGTCGATCGCCTTGAAAGCGCGTTCCAGCGCCGCCGGCAATTTCTCGGGATCATCAACCTTCTCACCATAACCGCCGCAGGCTTCGATGGTTTTCTCGAAACTCGGCGATGGTGAAAGATTGACCAGCGGCAGCGAGTTCGCCGTCGCCGCGCGACCGTTGGGATACATGCTGGTCGTCGCGCGCCGGACCGCGAACCATTCGGCATTGTTGGACACCAGCGTCAGGGTAGGCAGGGATTCCGCGCGACCGACATAATGCGCCGCGGTGGGAACGCAGAACATGTAAGACCCATCACCGACGGCGGCGATCACCTGGCGGCCGGGCGCCGCGATCTTCGCGCCCAGCGCTTCGCCGAGCCCGCGGCCAAGCCCGCCGGCGCCGCCCCCTTCGAGGTAACAGCCCGGCTTATCCAAATCGAGAAAATCGGTCGGCATGCCCAGCTCGTTGATCAGAATCGCATCGTCATCCTTGATTTCGTTCAGGCAATGGGCGGTCCAGGCCGGATGAATCGGCGTCATGGTGCGGGCTTCCTGAAGCAGTTTGGCGCGCTGTTCATCCAGCGCGGCGCGGCGCGCCTCGTTCCGCTTGCGGCGTGTATCGACGGCGGCCTGGCGGTTCTTCATCTTACCGGCTAGCGCCTCGTTGAGCAGGGGCAGAGCCAGCCCCACATCCCCGGCGATGGCGACATCGGCGCGGAAGCCGCGATAGGGCAAATGGCGGAAGGTTGGATCGGGCGCGATCTGGATGATCGTCGCCGACGCCGGCGGTTCGGCAAAGCGCGGAATCCACGGTACCGCGGCATCCAGCACGAGAATGACATCGGCGTCCTTGAGAATGTCGCGCGGCGGTCCGCCCATGTTCATCCGGTGACTGGACGGCAAGCTGCCGCCCGACGCTTCGCTCACCGCGATGGCATGGGTATCGGCGAACGCGGCAAGGGCCTCGAAGGCGGCGGGCGAATGATAGGTGCCGCCGGACACAATCAAGGGATTTTCCGCCGCGGCAATCGCGTCCGCCGCGCGCTCGATGGCTTCCTGCGACGGCGCCGCGGGCATGGCGCCCGGACGCCCGGTGCGGCTGGAAATTATTTCCGACGAAGCGCCGCCCAGAACCTCGCGCGGCAAGGTCAGATAGACCGGACCGCGGGGTTCGGTCATGGCAATATCAAGCGCCCTGCCGACCACGGTGTCGACCTGCTGGTTGGCGCGCAGTTCATAGTCCCATTTCACGTATTCGCGAACCGAGCCGCCCTGGTCAAAGGCCTCCTGCCCCCAATGGATGCTGACATTGCGCGAACCCGCGTCGCCGCTTTCGGTCAACGGCGTACGCCCGGCCGCGAGCAGCAGCGGCGTGTTGTCGCGTGACGCGTTCATCAAACCGCACAACGCGTTCGCCGTGCCTACCGTGACATGAACCATGACGGCGGCCATCTCGCCACAGGTCTTGTAATAGCCCGCGGCCATGGCCATCGCGACGTTTTCGTGCGGCACGGTGATGAAGCGCGGTACGTCACTGCCTGAATCATTGGCCCGCACCAGCCCTTCGATGATTGGCGCAAAATCTGTTCCGGCATTGGCGAACACATAGTCGATGCCATGCGCCTTGAGCGCCGCCAAATAGGTTTCCGCAACGCTTGTGGTTGCGGTTTCATCACGCCTCATGCCGTCTTCCATGGAAGTCGCCTCCTGTTAAATTCTATTTACGAGCTTTGAAGCGACGGTGACGCATTTAGCCTCGCCCGGCAACCCGCGGCGCCTTTAAATCGGCAAAGAGACGGCTTTGTTTAGGCAAGAACTCATACCAGGGGACGCTGATATTACGTAATTGCTCACCCTGGGTGTTCCGGAAGGATCTGCGGGTGGTGTTTTTCGCTAACTTGGCATCCAGATGTTGATTTTCCTTGATCGG
>JAQBTY010000151.1 GCA_027624735.1 Pseudomonadota bacterium
AATCAGGACATCAGAGAATCAGACCACGCCGCATCCGTCCAGTGCAGACTTCGTCAACGGGCTGTTAACGCATCGAGGATGGCGCCGGCCGTCGAGAGGGCGGGCTTTCCGGAAGAATTTTCCATCGTGCCGACCAGGCGGTCGGCGGGACAGGCCATGGATCCCGACGTGCATCCATAGCAAATGATGTCAGCGCCGGCGGCGGCAAGTTCTACCGCTGCCTGGCTCGCCGAAGCCAGCATGGCCTGGAAATCATCTTCCGCCGGATTGGAATCGAGCGGCACGCGGCTAAAATGGACCGTTACCCCCTCCGGTTTGAAGCGGTTGAACTCCACTTCGTTTGTCGTATTGCTGACCGGAATAATGGTGCCGATCCGTGTACTCCATCCAGCCGGTTTGGCGCTTTCTGACAAGACAATTGCGACCGTTACTGCAGCGGCTGTATTTTAGAGACGCCGCTGCCCATTACGTCGATCTTGGATTTGGCGCGAAGATTGGCGATGGTGTCCTTGTAGGCCTTTTGGTTCAGTTCCTGACGGATTTTTTTCGAGGCTTCTTCGAAACTGGCGCTGCCGGCGACGCGGCGGTCTTCTACTTTGATGACATGCCAGCCGAACTGAGTCTTAACCGGCTCGGTGGTGAACTCACCGGGCTTCAGCGCAAAGGCTGCTTTCGAAAAAGGCGGCGCCATCTGCTTGAAACCGAAATACCCCAGGTCGCCGCCATTGCGGCTCGACGGGCCGGTCGATTTGGCCTTCGCGACCGCGGCGAAATCGGCGCCGCCCTTGACTTCGGCGATGACCGTCATGGCTTCTTCCTTAGTTTTCACCAGAATGTGGCGGGCCCGCACTTCCTCGGACTTTGTCTCCAGCGCGATGGATTTTTGATACGCGTCTTTCACCTTCGCGTCGGTTACGAGGTTCTTGATCCTGTCGGAAACGTATATTTCGTTGAGCACTCGCTGGGTGATGTTCGCGATGCGTTTTTGCACGTCGGCGCGTTTCAGATAGCCATCTTTTTCCGCCGCGCTTGAGATCATGGTCTGATCGATCATCCGTTCCATGAGCTGTGATCGCAGCTGTTCATACGGGACCTGCCGATATTTTTGCGGCAGGTCATTGTAAAATGCCTGGATATCGGATTCCATGATGGTTTGCCCGTCGACGGTCGCGGCAATCATGTCTTTCGGGGCTGCCGCATTCCTGGTTTGCGCACTCAAGGGCGCGGATGCGTATAAACTTACGGCAAGCACCGCGCTTGCAAAGAGGGCGCGTATCATATGAATCTCCCGGGCTATAAACATAAATTGAAAAACGGAAACTTCCGACCAGATGGTGAGGGAACCGAATAAAAACCAGACATGGTTAATATTTTATCTACTTACGCTGGGCTCAGGCGGCGTTTTGCAAGCATTTCCCGTCCGACCAAAATGGCGGTCAACGCGATCCCGGTGATTTCCACATAAATGGCATTGGGAAAGGCTTCGGACGGAATAAGCAGCATGATCCCGCCGACAATAAAACCGGTGCGCCAGACAAAGCCCAGCGGGCGGACGAAATATCCCTGAATGCCACAGGTCGTGACCCATACGCCGGCGACCGCGGTGACAAATGCCATGGCAATATCGGGCCACGCGCCCTGCATGATCAGGTTGGGCGACAGGATAAACATCACGGGGACAACCAGCGCCGTCCAACCCAGCCTTACAGCCGTTACCGCCGTCTCCATCGGTCCTGCTCCGGCAAGGTTTGCCGCGACAAAGGAGGCTATGGCAACGGGCGGCGTTATCAGCGACACGATGCCGAAATAGAAGACATACATGTGCGCCGCGAGCGGGTTAATGCCCAGCTTGACGAGAGGCGGCGCCGCGATGATCGACACCAGCAAATAAATCGCGGTGGTCGGCATACCCATACCGAGAACAATACAAATGATCGCGGTAAGGATAAGGAGAAGGGCAAGATTGCCTTCGCCGACGGTAACCAGCGCCTGAGTCAGCGCTTCTCCGAGACCGGTGGCGCCGAGAATGCCGATGATAATGCCGGCCATCGCCCCGATAATGACGATCTCGCTGCCGCCGCGGATGCCGGTGTCCCGGACCGCATGGATGATCTGCAGGGGCTTTATCCGGCTGCCCTTGTAGCTGAACACCCAATTCATGACGACGACCATTCCGCCCGACCAGAGAGCCGCGGTTTCGGGCGCCCGGTTCAAGACAAACAGGGCGAAAATGAGCACCCCGAAAGGCACGATAAAGAACCAGCCCTGCCGCACCGTCAGCGCCAATGGCGGGATGAGTTCTTCCGGCACCGGCAGGATATTCTTCCTGGCGGCCTCCAGATCGGCGTAAATGAAGACGGCGACATAATACAGGAACGCCGGAATAATGGCGGCGACCACGACTTCGGTGTAACCGATCTCGAGAAGTTCGGCCATCAGGAAGGCGGCGGCGCCCATGATCGGCGGCATGATCTGTCCGCCGGTTGAGGCGACGGCCTCGAAGGCGCCCGCCACTTTCGGTTCGTAGCCGCTGCGTTTCATCAGCGGGATGGTTATCAGACCGGTGGAGGCGACGTTGGATACGGCGGAGCCTGAGATGGCGCCGAACAGGCCGGAGGCGAGTACCGCGATTTTGGCCGATCCGCCCCGGCTGCGTCCGATCGAGGCGGTCGCGATATTGGTGAACCAATCGGACGCGCCGCCTTTCATCAGGAGCTGGCCGAAAAATACGAACGGCAGCACCACCACGACGACGATGGTAAGCGGCAGGCCCAGAATAGCGACGCTGTCGGCAACAATCGTTGACGACAAATATTCGAGGGAGGTGTCGCGGGCCTGGAACAGTCCGGGGATATGGTGCCCCCAAAGAGCATAAAAAATAAACACAAGCAGGATGCTAGTCAGACTCCAACCCGCCGTGCGGCGGATTGCTTCCACTGTCATGGGTATCAAAATCGCGCCGATGATCGCCGCTTCGGATCTAAGCCTAAACAGTTCTTCCTGCAGAGCCGGGTATCGATAGGAAAGGTACCCGCCCGCCGCCAGTCCGAGGGCGGCCAACAAGGCGTCGTAGAACGGTACGGTTGTCTTTTGCGCCCCCATTTTGAACGGCGATTTGATAAAGATAATAGCGAGCGCGATCCCCAGCGCCAGCGCCATGCCTTGTTCGGTGAATATCTGCCACCCCATGATCAAATGAATTTCCGACGCGAAGAAAATAGGAATGCAGGCCAGCAATCCACCGAGCCATTGAATAATGACATTCCCGGCGCCGGTCAGGGCTAAATCGGAATCGCCCTCGGTAAAGGCGGCGGATACGTCTTTCGTTTCTTCGGTTGCCATCTTTTGAAATGCTCAATTAAAAAAATAAATCAGTAGCTCTGACGAATCCTGGCCCGCACCGTTATGCGATGCGGGCCAGTGAAATCATTCCACGAACGAAACTGATTCTAGCGTTGCCAGGCCCCCTTTTCCTTATAAAGCTGCATCGCGCCGGCATGATATTCGTAACCTTGATCCTTCGGCATACGTTTTTCGTTGAAAGTCTTCCACACCGGGCTCACCGCATGGAATTCCTTGACGTTGTCAAACATGGCCTTGGTGGTCTCGTAAACCGTCTTGGCCGGCACGCCCTTATGCGCGAACAGCATGAAATCATAACCCAGCAAAACTGCCGGCTCTCTGATCGCCACGTAGGATCTATTTTTTTCGATCTTTTCATAAGCGCCACCCGGCAGAAGTTCGAGCAATTTCTTGGCGCCAGGCGTGTCCGTATTCAGGCTAAGATACCGAATACCGCTTGGGATTTTTGCGTTCATATCCTTGTTCGGACCGCCGCCGACACCCGCGTTGGCAACGTCGAGCTTGCCCTGCTTGAACAGGTTCCAATGTTGCGCCAAACCGACCGCGGGTATGATCTTGACATCGTTGTAGGTCATGCCGGCGTTCACCAGCAAGGCAGAATGGAATATCTCGAACAGGGGGGCACCCTTAAAGCCGCCGGCAACCCGCTTGCCGCGCAAATCTTCCACCTTCCGGATATCGGAATCGTTGCGGACAAGAAGACCGGTGTGGAATCGCATCAGCGTCGCGACAAGTTGCAGGTTCTTGTAGGGCTTCTTGGATAGTCCTCTGCCATCCTTCGCCATCGCGTACTGGATCATATTGGAAACGCCGAATTCCAGTTCGCCCGCGTCAACCACAGGAATATATTTCTGTGTGCCGCCCATGATCTGACGGCGCATATTCAGAATGCCCTTGCCGGAAACCACTTTGGATATGGCGGTGGTCATCGCCGCCACCATGGACGAATTCGTGCTGCCGATGCCCACCGTTTGCGCGGTCGCGGTGCCGCTGACAAAGGCGGCGGCGACGCCGAGCGCGGTTAATGTCTTCAAACCAGTCATTTTGGATACTCTCCTCATAAAAGAAATTCATTTGATTTTTGTTGCGCAGCCGAACCTTAGCTGAACTTCGCCCATAAATAAAAGGCCCATTTGAGGCAGTCTGATCGCATGGGAACAGCCGCTACGACCGCCGGCTAAGGCGGAAGATTGCTTCGAGAGCGGCTGCGCAGCCTTCAGGAGTATCAAAGGCCGGGACACCGCTGGCGTTGAGCCGCCTGATGATTTCGGGGGCGGATGGGCTGGTGTACACCACAAGTGGTTTGCCGGCGGTTTTGAAGGCCTCTATGACCGGCACGGCCACCAGATCGGGCCGGCCGACCCCCGACGAGCCGACGATCGGGATCACCGCGTCGAAATCATGGCTTTCCATCAGGGCGTCGATCGCGCCTTTGATGATTTCGGGGCTGATCCCGGCGAGGGTCAGATCGATGGGATTGCGGTTGGCGGCGAACCCGTCGTGATGGAGCAGGGCGCCGAGGCGTCTGGCGGTCTTCGCCCCGGGCGGCGGCGCATCGAACCCCGCCAGGCCGCACACGTCGGCGATAAGCCCGCCGGCGCCGCCGGTCGACGTCAGGATGGCCAGGCGCTTGCCGGTCAGCTTCGCGCCGGTGCTCAACGCCATCGGCACGTCGATCAGATCGCTGTAGCTATAGACCCGGATGACGCCCAACTGTTCGAACATCCCGTCATACAAGCGGTCTTCTCCCGACAGCGCGCCGGTATGGGACGCCGCCGATCGCGCGCCCGGCTCCGATCGCCCAACCTTGTAAACCACGATGGGTTTGCCGGCGCGGCGGGCTTTGGCGGCGATCTTGCGAAACCGTCCGGGGTTGCGCAGCGTTTCAAGATAAAGCGCGATTACCGAGGTCGCCGCATCGCCGATGAGGTACTCGATAAAATCGCAAACCTCCAGGTCCGCCTCGTTGCCGGTCGCGACAAGATGGCTGAGCCCAACCCCGCGAAAGGCGGCGCGCGACAGGACGGAGCCCAGAATACCGCCGCTTTGCGACACCATGGCGATGGTGCCGACCTGCCGGTTTTCCACGTCGAGCGCACCGGAGGCGGAAAGAGTGATGCCGTCGACCAGATTAACCGCGCCGATGGTATTGGGCCCCAACAGACGCATATCACCGGCTGCCACGCGCAGCCTGTCCTGTCTTGCCGCGCCCTCGGGTCCGATTTCGGCATAGCCGCCGCCGATGGCGATGGCGGCGGCGCATCCCACCAAATCCAGATCCCTTAGATATTGCTCGGCATGGGCTGGGCCGACCAGGATAATCGCGGTATCCGGCACGCCGGGCAGGTCAGCGACACTGGCGTAGCAACGCTGACCATGGATGTCTTCATAGCGCGGGTTGATCGGCCAGATATGGCCGGTGAAGCCATGCCGGCGCAGAAAATGCAGCGGCCGGCCCGCGGTCTTGGCCGGATCGCTGGAGGCGCCGATGACGGCCACGCTTTTTGGCCGCAGCAGACGATCGACGGCGGATCGACGCGCGGCAGAGCCAGCGTTCACCGCCAAGTCAGCTTTTCCGTTTGTTCAGGAAATCGTTGACCGCATCGCGGTGTTCGTCCGTCGTGTAGCAGATGGCCTGCGCCTGCCGGCCGAGGGCGAAAAGCTGGTCCATGGGAAGCTCGAAGCTCTGATCGAGAATGGATTTTGACAAGGCAACGGCAACGGACGATCCAACAATCATGCTTTCTGCAAGGGCGATCGCATCATCCAGTAGATTGTCCGCTGAGGAGAGTTGGTCGACCATGCCGATCCGCAGCGCTTCCTCGGAATCGACCCGACGGGCGGAGAAGATTAGTTCCTTGGCGCGCGCCATACCAACCCGGCGTGGCAAAAAGTAAAGACCGCCGCCGTCGGGGATTAGTCCGCGCAACACGTAGCTCATGACAAACTTGGCGTATTCGGAAGCAATGATGAAATCGCAACAGAGCGCCAGATCGCAACCCAATCCGGCCGCCGCGCCATTGACCGCGGCGATTGTTGGTTTGGTCAGGCCATGGAGTTGGGTTATCGCCGCGTGGGTTCGGCGCTGACGTTGCCAGCCATTAATCGCGACCGTGCCGATGGGGGCCTTGAGCCTCTCCTGCATGGCGGCGATGTCACCGCCAGCGCAGAACGATCTCCCGCGACCGGTAAGGACAACGGCGCGAACCTTGTCGTCTTGCGCGGCCCAGTCGATAATCTCGACTAGTTCGCCGCGCATGGAATCATCCATGGCATTGAGCACATCCGGCCGGTTGAGGGCAATCACCGCCACCCCGCCATGCCGTTCGACTTCTATGCGGTCGGCTTTGGGAACGCCGGCATCAGCCGGCGATCCCGACTCTTCTGGCGCCATTTTATTCGGCGGCCTGGCCAAACTGGGCCAGCGGCGCCAGGTGCGACAGCATGTTCGCGGCGTTTTGATGCAGGATCTTCCGCCGCGCCTCTTCGCTGATTCTGGCTTCGTTGAGCGCCTTTGTCGTCCAGTTGCAGCCGAAGGCCGAGCCATCGGTGCCGAACACGATGCGGTCCTCGCCATAGGTCGCGACACCGGCCTCGATGGCCCGCGCGCCCAGCGAATTACAATCCACATAGACCGGAGACCTGGCAAACCGGATCGACGGCAGTTCCTCGTCCGGCGTATCGAGCAGGCAGCGATGATCCATGCGTTCCACCTCATAGGGAATGTTGCCGCCGAGATTATGGCTCTGGATCATGGCGTCGGGATAGGCATCGAGAATGTCCGTCATGCATAGCGTGACCATATTGGCCGACAGATTAGCCTGCATATCGAGCGTGCCCATGCGGCGGCGCATGTTGTCCGTGCCCTTGGGGACGCGCGGCCACACATCGCCGGGACGCGGTCCAAAATGGATGAACACGATGGCCTTGTGCCTGTTGGCGACCTCGAGAACGGGCCGCATCTTTTCGGCATCGGCGAGGGTGGTGAAGGCGTTGCCCGGAACCTGGGCGCCGACCATGCCCGGCAGCGCGAGCGCCCGCTCGAACTCTTTGGCCGCCGCATCGATATCCGCTTCGGGCAGCGCCGCGTAGCCGGCAAATCGGCCTTCGTACTTCTGGCATATGGCGGAAATACCGTCATTGCATATCCGCACCAGCGGAAGGGATTGTTCGACGGGCAGGCGTTCGATCCAGGTGAAGGCGCCGACGATCGAGAGCACGGCCGTGCTGATGCCAAGCTCGTCCATTTCGGCGAGACGCTGTTCCGCATTGTCAAAAGCTTCGTCCAGCGGCAGGTTCCAGCGCCCGTCGTTCAGGATCTCCACGCCTTCGCTGTTCTTTTCTATCTTTGGCGCGGTCGTACGGCTACGCAACGCATCGATCAACTCAGGCGGCCGCCAATGGGCGTGCATGTCAATGGCCATCGGTAATCCCTCCCAACAAGTTGTGCGATATCCATGCGGGAGAGTGTAGCGTATTTTTACCGAATGCCACAGCAGGCACGGCAGAAAATAGGGGCAGCGTTAGAGAAGACGTGGCTCCGCCGCCGTGATCTGCCGAAAAGCAGGGGAATCAGTGGAAAAGGAGGTTTGCCGATTCGTCTGAGTCGGCGCCGGGCGACATCCGGGCGCGCAACTTGCCCACCAGGATTTGTGTCGTCCCGTCAGGATAACCGTCGACGGTAAAACCCATCCGGGTGTTCTGTTCGGAATAGCTGAAGCAGAATTCCGTATCCCAGACGGGAATTCGAAAATAGCAACTGACTGCGGTCATTCCGCTGCGCCCTTCTCGGTAAAATCTTATCCGGACAGAGTAATAGCGTTGTTGCCGCGAATCGAGGACAATTATGTATTAGTCGGTCATCAACCGGGCACAGGCCGCATATTGCCCGGGCAGGGCCAGCCGATCGGCAAACAGCTTGTCGGGGTCCGCGGCGTCGTGGCGGCACCGGAGGGCGCGGCCCAGCAGCGCCAGATCCAGGTCCGCCGGGGGATGATCCCGCAGATACGCGATTGCGGCGTCGTTCGATGCAATCTGGCCGGTAAGCCAGCTATAGGCGAAGCGGGCCGGGTATAGATGGGTCTTCAGGTAGGTCTTGCGATCGTCCGGGTCCAACGCCGCCTGTGCCGCGAAGCGTGATCCGCGCGCGGCCCATTGTTCAAAGGGCGCGCCGCGGAGATAGGCGCGGATGTCGTCGAGACCGGGCCGGTCGATGGCGATTTTTTCGCGTTCCACCAGCGGGATCGCGCGGTCGATGTAATCCAGCCGGTCAAGCGGTGGAAAGCGCCCTATCGAAAATTCCCGGTTGGACCAGAACAGGGAAACCCGGTCGGCGAGATCGGGTGACAGTCGCTTTGCTTCCGCGTCGAACGCTGCGCGCTGTGCATCGTCAATTCCGTCTTCCGAGACCAGCGCGACATCGATGTCGCTGTAGCGCCGATTGAAGCCGCCGTGCGCCAGGCTGCCGAGAAGATAAAATCCGATGAAACGCCGCCCCAGTAGAGTCTCACAAAAGGCGGCGAGGCTTAGGGCGAGGTTGGTGGCCGCATCGCTGATCTGCTGATCGGTCGTCTGCATGACCAGTCCCTTTAGCGCTCCTCTTAGCGCTCCTCTTAGCGCTCCTCTTAGCGCTCCTCTTAGCGCTCCTCTTAGCGCTCCTCGGTTTTTTGGGGCTCAGCTTTTCGGTTTGAAGCGTTCGCCGATGCGTTCGAATATCAGGTAGCTGCTGCGGAACCACGGTTCCTCGGAGAGCTTTTTGTACCAATCCGTGTCGCGCGCGGCGGCCCGTTCGTCGGAATCGAAGGCCGCCATATCGGTGATATAATGCAGCGCCATATGGGTCCAGGGCTGCGGCTCGCCATCATAGATTTCGAACCGGCGGACGCGCTGCCAGAGGGGGCATTTCAAAAGCAGGGGGACATGCTCCTCATTATACCATTTGTTGAACTCGTCTACCCGATCATCCGGCACGCTGAAAAACACCGCATAGAGAATGGGCGCGTCGAGGGAGTCATCGCCGGCATCGTCGCGCTGCTGATCCGAAATCTCGGTGCCAAGATAACGCGCGTAATCAAGCGTATTGGCCAGCATCCATGCCGTCTGGGCATTGGGCTGTGATTTTATTCTTTCGTATTCTTCGCTTACGAGGACTTCGGGGGTGGTGATTTCGAACAGCCCGAGATAGTTGGGACGGTCCGTATCGCAATAGCGCTGCACACTGACAAAGCCCGGCACTCTCAACCTAACGGGTATCAGGTGCGTGTCGTACCAATGGTTGAAATCATCCTCCCAATCTGCGTCGGGGGACATTTCTGAGAACAAGACAGTGGCGCCTTTCAACGCCTTTCTCCTTTTTGATGAGGCCATCGATCGCGGATGGTACCAAGAGACAGCAAATTGTTAAACAGTATCTTAGTGTCCGTCCGGATACTTTATGAGTCAAACGAATCGGTTGGGCGCGGTGGCCTCTTGAAGGGTG
>JAQBTY010000152.1 GCA_027624735.1 Pseudomonadota bacterium
TGCCCATACCCACAGATTCGCATCAAATCCGCCTTATGGGAATCATTCGTTTCGGGCGGAACACTAGTGGGTGATCAGGCGTTCCGTCGAATTGCGCCAGACACCGTGCGTTGGAACCGCGACGGCGTTCCAGGTCTTCTTTTCCAGCTCGTGATCGAGCAGCCCATCGCGTCGAAGGCGGAACATTTCGTATTGGTCACCGAGTTCCGCCCTGATCTCGTCGATGGAAAATGATTGCTTGGAAATTGAGTGGTATTCGAAAACAATCAGGGGGCGGTGTTTGCGGATGAGGGACCGTCCGCCCTGCATGACCCTCAACTCCGCGCCTTCGACGTCAATGAGCAAAAAGAGCGGTTTATCCGTCTCGATATTTTCCGTGTCGAGGGTTGAAACCGGTATATCGCCTTCTCCCTGCAGAGCCGCGCAATATTCGCTGCCTTCGTCGGTGACGCCCATGCCGCCAAATCCCACCTGATCAGCAAGGGCCTTTTGCCTAACTTCCACATTTGTAAACGCGTTCAGTTCTGCCGATTCTCTGATGACCGCCGCGCAGGACGGAAAGGGCTCAAAAGCAATGACGTTGTGGGCCCGTTTGGCGAACAAAACGGCCATTTCACCAATATTGGCGCCGATATCCACGACTGTCGGAGGGGTTTCCAGGCTATCGACAACCGCGTGAAAAAACTTGTGCGTTTCCGGTTCACTTGGACGACCGGTTAACATGACGCCGTAATTTGTCGCCAAGAGCGGCTCAAGAAATAATTTTACGCCGTCGACCTCGATGCTGCGAGGGTCCTGGACCAATTTCAGCACTCTCCTCAAGCCCGGTAAATTCCGGTGAGACGCGATTTTCACCGTCAGATAGAGCTGGGAATAGAGACGGGCGACTTCGTACCCTATGTCCATTTTCGTACCGTGATTAGTATTGAGATTGAAGAATAAATATTAAAACCATTAATGTATTAATATATTGGGCGGTGTCAGAAAATATCGGCTTGAGTCCGGGTGCGGCATTCCGCGGTTTGCAGCGATGCGAACTCAGGCACGTCGAAGGAGTGGGGCCTTCTGCCAGGATGGCTCGGTGAGGGACGCCCGCCCCAATCAGACCGCCTGCGACCACTCCCTGGCGGCGCCGTTTCGCAACAGGGCACCGGGCAGCGGGCCATCGGCTGACAGGGCATCGCCGTCCGCATTTCTAAGGACGATTCCATTGACGATGACGGCATCGATTCCGGTTGCTTCCGACACCAGCCGTTCTTCGCCGGCGGGCAGGTCGGTGATCCGGCGCAGCTTGCCGGCGGCGACCGTCTGGGGGTCGAACACCACCACATCGGCGGGATGACCCACGGCGAGCCGGCCGCGCCCGGTGAGGCCGAACACATCGGCCGGCAGGGAGGTGAGCTTACGCACCGCCTCTTCGACCGTTAGCGCGCGCTTTTCACGCACCCAGTGCCCCAGCAGGTGGGTCGCAAAGCAAGCGTCGCACAGTTGGCTGGTATGGGCGCCCGCGTCCGACAGACCGAGCAGCGTATCCTTGTGGCCGAGCAATTCGGCGACCGCCTTCTCGTCATTGTTGGCGAGCGGGATGCGAAAGCGTGTCTGGAAATTGGACTCGAGCGACAGGTCGAGGGCCACATCCACCGGATCGACACCCCGTTCCCTGGCCAGATCGACGAGCTTCCGTTCATCCAGTGACTCATCGGTCGTGCATTCGCTGATGGCGGTATTGGCCCAGGCTTCGCGCAGCCGCATGATGGGGCCGGCATCACTGCCTTCGGGGCTCATTTCGCGTCTCAGGGCGCTGCGAAACTCGGGATCGCTGTAAACCTGGCGTTTCTCATCCAGAGTCATCTTGCCAAGTGGCTCGAACAGGGTTAGCCGTTCCATGGGGAACGGTTCGTCGAAGCGGAATTCCATGGTCAGTTCGCGGCACGACATCTGCGGATAGATGGGCTTGCCGCTGGCGATCAACTCGGTGGTCTTGGCCATGTAGTCGCGGTGAAGCTCTGGATTGGTGTTGCGTGTCAGCAGCGAGCTCCAGTTGAGGTTCTGGCCGGTGGTTTCGGCCAGGGTGACATAGTGATCGAACTTGATCTCGCCGCCGGCCGATATCTGAACGATCCCCTTGCCCACGTCGCGCAACGCCGACGCCAGGGTGCGGATCTCGTCAAAAGACGCGAAGCGGCTCGGCACGGGCCGGCCCTCGGCACCCACATGGTTGGGCGATTCCGAGGTGGCGAAGCCCAGCGCGCCGGCCTCCATGGCCTCGCGGACAAGAGCGCGCATGGAAGCGATTTCCTCGTCCGTCGCGGCCCGCTCATAGGCGTCTTCGCCCATGACATAGAGCCGGAGCGGGGTGTGGCCGATATAGGCGGCGACGTTGATGGCGGTGCCACGGCTCTCGATAGCGTCGAGATATTGCGGAAAGGTCTCGAACGGCCAATCGCCCATGCCGGCATTCAGTGCCGCGCGGCTCATGCCTTCGACCTTTTCCAGCGTGCGCACGATCAGGTCGCGGTTTTCCGGCCGGGTCGGCGCGACGCCGAAGCCGCAATTGCCGATCACCGCCGTGGTGACCCCATGCCACGGTGACACTGTCAGCATCCGGTCCCAGATGATCTGGGCGTCGTAATGGGTGTGGATATCGATGAAACCGGGACAGACGATCCGGCCGCTGGCGTCGATGGTGTGGGCGGCGTCGTCGGGCGCGTTGCCCAGCGCGACGATTTTGCCGTCCCGGATGCCCACGTCGCCCGTATAACCCGCCTCGCCCGTGCCATCTACAATAGTGCCGCCCGTGATCTTGATGTCGTAGGTCATGTGCTTCACTCCTGAAAATCAGGGAACAGGCGGTTGGCCATGCGCAGGCAGGAGTGCCAATCCTTGCCGCCGCCGCCGAGGCGGTCCTTGTTCTCGGCCCGTTGCTGCTTGATGTATTGCTGAACCTCATCGGAAATCAGCACCAGCTCCGCGCCGCCGGTCATGGCCGCGAGCTGCGCCTGGCAGGCGAATTCCAGATTATGGTGGGAGACGAAGGCTTCCCCGATGGACGCGCCGCACACCAGCGAGCCATGATTGCGCAGCAGCGCCACTTTCTTGTCGCCCAGATCCTTGATCAGCGGGGCGCGCATGTTGATGTCAAACTCGAACCCGCCGAAATCGTGATAGGCGATGTTGCCGATGAAACGGATGCCGTGCTGGTTGATGGGCAGCAGCCCGTTCTTTTGCGATGCCACACCAATGATGGCGGGCGTGTGGGTGTGGAACACCGCGTTAAGATCCTCGCGCGCTTTGAGGAGCCCGGCATGGATGATCAGCCCGCCGCCGCGCAGTTTGGCGTGGCCGTCCTGCTGCGGATTGCCCTCGAAATCGTACTTGACCAGATTGGACGCCTGTACCTCGTCGAACATGGCGTCCGGGCCCTTGATCAGGAAATGTCCCGTCTCACCCGGCACCCTTGCCGTGAGGTGGTTGTGCGTCAGATCCTGGATGCCGAAATGAGCCATCAGGCGATGCGCCGCCGCCAGCTCGACCCGCACCTCCCATTCTTCCTGGCTGACGGAAGTGCGGACGGACTCGGTTTGGGGGACTGCCTGAATGTTCATGGCCCTGTTCCTTTCGTGGTTGCGTCCTGTTGCTGAAATAATGCGCGCCGTTGGTGAAGGAAGCAAGCGACCGACGCCAAGACAGCAAAATCGCGAACGGTGTTTGCAGCCGTCGCACCTTGTTCGCCCCAAACACACCTGTCATCCCGGACTCGATCCGGGATCCAAGCTTTTGCCGTTTTATGGGTCCCGGCTCGCGCTTCGCTTGGCCGGGATGACAATCTTATTCAAGGGGCACAATGGAATAGATGGGTGGAATTGCTGGGGGGAGGGTACAAAAAAACACCTTTTTTCGAGGAACAACCCCATGCACAGTAAAAATGCGGTAACAGGATACCGTTGTACGAATACTGACGTATGTCGGCTCTCTCTTAGCCGCCCTCCACCATCACCGGCCGTCGCTCCAGCAACCCGGCGGCTTTCTCGAACGCATGGGATACGCGGAGCACCGTGGCTTCGTTCCAGTGGCGGCCGGCGATCTGGGCGCCGATGGGCATGCCGTCGGGGAAGAAGCCGGCGCGGATGGCGTGGCACGGATGGAGCGTCAAATTGAACGGCACCACGATCATCGGTGCGTCAAGAAAGGGGAAGGGCGCCTTGTCGTCGATCGGCGCCTGGGGGATCAGCATGGCGGTGGTGACGACGATGTCGAACTTTTCGAACGCCGCATCTATTTCGGCGGCGAGCTCGGTGCGGCGGCGCTGCGCCTGGATGTAATCGACGGCGCGGACCAGGCTGCCCAGCATCATGCGATTACGGGCCAGCGGGCCGAATTCCTGCCACCGGTTTTGCAAATTTTCTTCGTGGATGGCGAAGGCTTCCGCCGGCAGGATGATGCGGCCCACCGCATGCCAGTCGGCCAGCGGCGAGACCGTCACTTCGCCGACTTCCGCGCCCAGCGACGCCAGTGTCTTGCCCACCTCGTCGATGGCCGAGACGATGGCGGGCGGCGCGGCGAAATCGTCGGTATAAAAATGCCGCAGCATGCCGATCCTGAGCCCCGCGAGATCGTCATTGATGCCCGAAATATAATCGGGGACCGGCGTATCGACACTGGTCGGGTCCCTGGGATCGTGGCCGGCGAGGGCCTGTAGCATCAGGGCGCAATCCTCGCTGGTCCAGGCCATGGGGCCGACGCAATCGAACGAAAACGACAGCGGAATATCGCCGAAAGCGCTCACCCTTCCATAGGTGGGTTTCATGCCGGCGATCCCGTTTAGCGCCGCCGGCGTTCGGATGGAGCCCCCAGCGTCCGACCCCAGCGCGCCGAGGCAGAACCCGGCCGCCACCGCGGCACCTGATCCGCTGCTTGATCCGCCGGTGGATTTCGTAATGTCCCAGGGGTTGCGCGCCGGTGGATAGAGCGCATCGAAGGTCGGCCGCCCGCCGAAGGTAAATTCATAGGTGTCGAGGATGCCGATCAGGACCGCGCCGGCTTCCTTGAGGCGCGTGATCACGGTGGCGTCCTCGTCGGCTTCGAAATTCCGCAGCACGCGTGAACTGGCAGTGGTCTTGTGTCCTTTAAAGTAAAACACGTCCTTGAGCCCGATGGGGATGCCGTGCAGCGGTCCGCGATAGTTTCCGGCGCGGATTTCAGCCTCGGCCTCGGCCGCGCTGCGCCGCGCCTCATCAGCCAATACCACGTGAAAGGCGTTTATCTGTCCGTCGTAGCGTTCGATGCGATCGAGGCACGCTTCGGTCAGGGCCACCGGCGACAGATCGCCCGCTTTGATCCGGCGGGCGGCCTCGGCCAGCGTGGGCAATTCGGGGGCGGCGCTCACTGAGTGTCCGCCTTTGGCGGTTTGGGATCGTCTGCTTTCGGCGGTTTGGGATCGTCTGCTTTCGGCGGTTTGGGCGTGAAGTTGGGCATCATGCGAACTTCCCAGCTTCGGCCCGGAATCCGCACCTGCGCCGCCATCCCCATTAGCGCCGAATATGCGGTCCGCAGATTTTTTCTTTCCTGATCGGTCACCGGCACGCCTGACGCCCGGACCATGCCTTCGAAGATCGCATCGTCGTCCGCAATTGGTGTGGCAATTGGTTTGTTATCGGTGCTCATCTGGCCCTCCTATCTGGCGACAGCTTCACCGACCAGGCCCTTGCGGCGGCGCGCCGCCATTTCGCCCTTGTCCAGCGGCGCCATTTCGAACACCGATTCCACCGACGTGTAATCGTAATAGCCGAGCCGGGCCAAAGGCCGGATTTTGAGCACATCGACGCGGCCTTCCGGCGTCAGATACGCGTCGTCGATATGGATCGCGATCACCTGCCCCATCACCAGGCTCGCATTGGTTTCCGGCTTGTAGCCCGGCAACGTCATGGTGTTGAGCCATTTGCATTCGAAATGAACCGGCGATTCGGCGACCCGGGGCGGTTTGACCAGCCGCGATGGCGCCGCCGTCAGGCCGGCCATCGCCATCTCGTCCACTTCCGGCCCGACGAAGGTCGACGAAATATTGACCGCTTCGCGCAGATCGTAGGTCGCCATGTTGAAAACGAACTCGCCGGTCTGCTCGATATTGCGGACCGTGTCCTTCAGGCGGTTGTTTTCCGGATGCGCGCCCGATGAAATCATCACGCAGGGCGGGTCGAAATTGAGCATGATAAACTGGCTGTAGGGCGCCAGATTGACAATGCCGTCGGGACTAAGCGTCGACAGCCAGCCGATTGGCCTGGGGATCACCAGCGATTTGAACGGGTTGAAATCCAGCCCGTGGTTATTCTTCTCGGTTTCGTAAAACATGTTTTCTCTTCCGCCCCGCTGTTTTTTATCTCTTCATACGCTACCGTACCGGCCATGGGGGCAGGCATGCAAGATGACCGCCTTCGGCATCATCAGGGAGAAGCAATTGTGATCATCGATTTTCATACTCATGTTTTTGCGCCGGAGGACCAGATTGCGTCGGTCAACACGGCGTTTCACGGCCGTGTTCTGGCGGGCGGCGACAACAAGCGCACGCCGCCCCACACCATCGAAAACGTGCTGTTGGCGCAGGAAGTGGGTGGCGTCGACATCACCTGTATCAGCAACCCGCTGCATGGGCTGCGCGATCATGATGAGGACGGTCAGCTCAAGATGCTCGACCGTCACAACCGCTACATCGCGGAGCAGCAGGACAAGTACGACAATATCTATGGTTTCGCGTCCACCAACCCCTATGGCGGCGACAAGTTCCTGCGCGCGTTCGAACGCGCGGTGAAAGAAGACGGGCTGAAGGGCGCCTGGGTTACCTCAAGCTTTCAGGGCCATTACCCCGACGACGAGGAAGCCTATCCGTTTTACCAGCTGGCCTGCGAACTGGATGTGCCGGTGGTGGTGCATCCGCCCTCGGTGGGGTTCGGCGAAGAACGCATGCGGGATTATCGCCTGGCATCCTCCATCGGGCGGCCGATGGACGGTGCGCTTGCCATCGCGCGCATGATCGTGCGTGGCATCTTCGAAAAATTCCCCAAGTTGAAGGTGGTGGGCACCCACCTTGGCGGCGGCATTTGCGAGATGATCGGGCGCATGGATTACGCCTACCGGCTGCAGGAGGAAGCCTATTTCCTGGGCTCCTACGAGCCCATGCTGATCAACCACCCGCCGAGCCATTACCTCAGGATGATGTATCTGGAATCTACCTGTTACCGCCCGCCGGCCGCGCGCTGCGCGTTCGAGACGGTGGGTGCCGATCACTTCATTTTCGGCACCGACGCGCCACCGCTGACGCCCTTGAAGAAAGAAGGCGTGGAGCTGATCAAGAAGATAGGCCTGACGCCCGAGGAGGAACAAAAGGTCTATTGCGACAACGCGCGCAAGCTGTTGAAGATTTAATCCGTGAAAAGCGGGCGGGTTTGAAACCCGCCCCTACAGATCAAGCATAACGTAGGGGCCGGTCTGAGACCGGCCCGCTGATGGAATTCCGCTAATCCACATAATGCGGGTCCGGGTTGTTGTAGAGGTCCTCATAATGGACCAGGGCGGGCTCGCCGGATACCGGGCACGGGGCGCCGTCGCGGAACGCCCATTCGCCGCGTTCGCAATTTTCCGCGATGACATAGCCGTTAATATAGAGGCGCCGGTCGATGGTTGACAGGTTGGGACCTGACCCATGCAGCGTATAGACCGACCAGAAGGCCAGATCGCCGGGATCGAGCTCGAGCGTGACGGCCTTGTCGGGGTCGAGGCCCAGCTTCACCAGATCGTTGCTGTCCATGGAGGCCTGCATGGAACTCCGGTTCGGGTCGAACGGCAATTCGCCCAAACGATGGCTGCCCGGACACAGGACCATGGCGCCGTTTTCTTCCCGGTGGGGGTCAATGGCGATCGCAGTCTGCAGGTAGGAAGTCCCGAGGTCCGCATAGGCCTCTCTCGGGCGGCGCGACTTGGAATCCTGATGGAAACCGAATTCCACCATGGCGGCGCCCGGCGGCTTCCAGTGCATCTGGTTGATGATCTGCTTCAGGTTCGACCCGAGCAATGGCTCGAGGATCTTCAGGATGCGGGGGTCCCGCCGTACCCGTTCCAGCTGCTTGTTGAAATAGCTGGGCCACTGGACCATGCGAACAATCCGGCCCAACGCATCGTCGTCGGCAATTTTAAAAAAGACATTCTGCATGCGGTAACTGCGCTCGTGCAGCATCGCCTCCGCATAGATCCGGTCGAACGACGTCGCCATTTCGGCGACCTCCAACGCGCTGAACAGGCCCTTGACGACGGCATAGCCGTCTTTTTCAAATTTCTCCAGATAAGGTTCGGCCATGGGCTGCGGCATTACTTTGCATCGGTTGACAGCCAGTGTGACGCGGAATCGTTAAACGACCGCGAACGGATTAACTCAAAGTTGTATCACTATTGGAAATACTGTATTAGGTTGAATGGCCTGAGCACAGTTACAATAACTTCCATAGGTTCCAATATTGGCCCGAGTAATTGATTGTAAACCCCCGGATTCATCCGTAGAAAGTCAAGATAAAAATTAAGTTAATTTCCAAGGAACCGCTTGTAACACCCTTATCGATGCTACTTTAATCCGTCATATTAATCGGCGAGGCCAGTACCTTTTGGCCTCAATTGGGATGATTTGAACATGGACCCGTTAGCTAACGACCTCCTCCAAGGGTTAGGAGGAGCGGCAGACTCAGTGCAACTTGATGCGCTTAATATCGTTCTGGCTTTGTTGCTCAGTACGGCGCTTACCTTCGTTATTGCGAAGGCCTACATCTATACCCACGCGGGTTATTCCTATTCCAAAACCTTCGTGCAATCGATCGTCCTGGTGGGAATCACGGTGTCGCTGATCATGGTGATCATCGGTTCTGACATCGCGCGCGCGTTCGCGCTGGTCGGCGCCATGTCGATCGTCCGTTTCCGGACCCCGGTGAAAGATACCCGCGATCTGGTATTCATTTTTTCCGCGATTGCCGTCGGCATGGCCTGCGGTGTCAAATTTTATATGTATGCATCGATCTTTACGGCCTTCATGGTGATTCTGGTCGCCGCTTTTCATTTTCTGAAATTCGGCGAGCTGTCTCAGGATGGATATGTGCTCAAGATGCAGATCCCGGCGGGCAAGCGCGCCGCCGTGGCGCAAACCTGCAATGAGATGTGCAAGCGCGTGTCCATCATCTCGATAAACCGTCTGGGGCAGGGCGGCGCCATGGAAGACGTGGTCTATGAGGTGGAGCTTAAGCGGGGCGTAAAATACGGCGACCTCGTCGATCGGCTGAGTTCAACCGCGGACGTACAATCCATCAACATATTGGTGGGCGAAAGCAGCATCAGTGTCTGACACGGCATTCACCAACCGCTATGAAATCAAGTACCTTGTGAGAATGCAGCGTCTTGAAGAAATCCGGGACGCCCTGTCCGGATTCTTCGAGCCCGACGATCATGCCGGACCGAGCGGCGGGTACTACAATTATTCTATCTATTTTGATTCTCCCCATTACGATTTCTATTCGGAAAAACGCGAGGGGAACCTTATTCGCATAAAGCCCCGTATCCGCCTTTATCGCAGTGAACCTGGCGCGCCCGCGTCCAATTTTTATCTGGAACTCAAGGGACGCTATGACCGCATCGTTCTCAAGCGACGCGATCGAATTACCCGGGATATTGCCGAAACGTTACTGTCATCGGGTCCCGCCGCCCTGACCGACAGGGATTTGGAATCGTCTGTTCTCGGTGAATTCGTCTATTTTCAAAACAAATTGAATCTGTCGCCCTGCGTGACCATCCGGTATCGCCGCGAGCCGA